>JANPFZ010000452.1:0-8438 GCA_031423655.1 Polaromonas sp. | reverse complement strand
GGCCGACATTCTGGACCGCCGCCGCTATTTCGTGATGACGCAGTTCTGGGTCGCTGGCGTCGCCACGCTGCTGTGCATCACGGTGATTGCCGGCGTGATGACACCGCCGTTGCTGCTGGCCCTGACCTTTGCCAACGGCGTTGGCCTGGCCATGCGATGGCCGGTTTTTGCAGCGATTGTTCCCGAGCTGGTGCCGCGCCCGCAACTGCCGTCGGCGCTGGCCTTAAACGGCATTGCCATGAACGCCTCGCGGATCGTCGGGCCGTTGGTGGCGGGCGCGCTGATTGCCAGCGCCGGCACCGCCTATGTGTTCGTGCTCAACGCGGTGCTGTCGGTCATCACGGGTCTGGTCATCATGCGCTGGCGGCGCGCGCACGTGCCCAGCCCACTCGGCCGCGAGCGCTTGAGCAGTGCCATGCGGGTCGGTCTGCAGTTTGTCGGGCAATCGAGTCGCCTGCGGGCGGTGCTGCTGCAGGTGTCGCTGTTCTTTCTGCACTCGACCGCGCTGCTGGCACTGCTGCCGCTGGTCGCGCGCAATCTGCAGGGCGGCGATGCCGGCACCTTTACCTTGCTGCTGGCGGCCATGGGTGCAGGCGCCATCGTGGCGGCGACCTACTTGCCGCGGCTGCGCCAGATGATGCCGCGCGACGCGCTGGTGCTGCGCGCCACGATGCTGCAGTCGGTGTCTACGGCGGTGATCGCATTTGCGCCGAATATTTATGTCGCTGTTGTTGCCATGCTGCTTAACGGCATGGCCTGGATCACCTGCGCCAACTCGCTCAGTGTTTCTGCCCAGCTGTCTTTGCCCGACTGGGTACGCGCGCGGGGCATGTCGATGTACAAGATGGCGATCATGGGCGCCAGTGCGCTGGGCGCCGCGCTTTGGGGACAGGTCGCCACCCTGAGCAGTGTGAATACGGCGCTGCTGGTGGCGGCCGTCAGTGGCACCATCGGCATGCTGCTGGCGCAGCGACTGGTGCTGGACTTGAGCATCGAAGAAGACCTGACGCCGTCGCGCGAATTCAAGGTGCCGGTAGCCGCCGCTCCGCCAGGGCTGGGGCATGTCGTCATCACCATTGAGTACCTGATTGACCCGGCGCGCGCTGAAGAATTTGGTGTGCTGATGCAGGAGAGCCGTCGCAGCCGGTTGCGCCAGGGCGCGCTGGAATGGTCGCTGCTGCGCGACATCAGCAAGCCGGGTCACTACATCGAACAGATCATCGACGAGTCATGGACCGAGCATCTGCGCCGCTTTGACCGCGTGACGACCAGCGACGTGACCTTGCGCGAACGCAAACTGGCATTTCATTTGGGTGAAGACCCGCCGGTGGTGAGTCGCTGGGTGACAACTGCCTAGTGTGGTGCTGCTAGCCGCCGTGCGTTTCGGCGTAGCGCGCATAGCCCCGCGCCCGCAGCTCACACGCCGGGCAAGTGCCGCAGCCGTAGCCCCACACATGGCGATGCGCCCGGTCACCCAGATAGCAGGTGTGGGTGTGCTCGATGATCAACTCGACCAGCGGCTGACCGCCCAGCGAATCGGCCAGGCGCCAGGTGTTGGCCTTGTCTATCCACATCAGCGGGGTTTCGATCAGAAAACGTTTGTCCATGCCCAGCGACAGCACCAGTTGCATGGCTTTCATGGTGTCGTCGCGGCAGTCGGGATAGCCTGAGAAATCAGTCTCACACACACCCGTGACCAGCACCTGCAGGTCGCGCCGATAAGCCAGCGCCGCGGCCAGCGTGAGAAACAACAAATTGCGGCCAGGCACAAAGGTGTTGGGCAGGCCCGAGCTTTCCATCTTGAACGCCACGTCGCGCGTCAGCGAGGTGTCGCTGACCTGCCCCAGCACCGCCAGGTCAAGCAGATGGTCTTCACCGAGCTTGCTGGCCCAATGCGGAAATGCTGCCTTCAGTTCGCGAAGCACATTCAGACGCGATTCCAGCTCGACGATATGCCGCTGGCCATAGTCAAAGGCGACGGTCTCCACGCGCTCATATTTGGAGAGCGCCTGGGCCAGGCAGGTGGTGGAATCCTGACCACCGGAAAACAGGACGAGGGCGGAAGTGTGCATGGCTGGATTTTCGTCCCTATTACGTTTCTAAATCATTTGTGAACGCGAAAGCGAAGCGACGACAGTACAAACGTACGGCTAGCGAAGCCGACAAAGTGCACGGATGATTTAGAAATGGAATTAAATCAACCCGCGCCGCGCCAGGCTCTGCATCAACGCAGTGGCCCCGAATGTCCAGGGCGCGGCCCGGTCTGATGTGGTGACGCGGTTGACCAACGCGCCGAGCTGGGGTGTGGACACGGAAACCACGTCACCCACGACATGGGTAAAGCCCTGACCGGGGCCGTGCCGATCTTGTGTCGGCGAAAACATGGTGCCCAAAAACAGCATGAAGCCATCGGGATACTGGTGGTTGGGACCAATCGCCTGCGCCACCAGATCTGCCGGGTCGCGGCTGATCTGGCTCAGCGAAGAAGCGCCGGTCATGCGGAAGCCTTCCGGGCCGGTGACTGTCATCGACAGGTCGGTGCGGCGTATGTCGTCCATCGTGAAGTGCTCGTCGAACAGGCGAATGAACGGGCCGATGGCGCACGAGGCGTTATTGTCTTTGGCCTTGCCCAGCAGCAGCGCGCTGCGGCCTTCAAAATCGCGCAGATTGACGTCGTTGCCCAGCGCAGCGCCCTGCACTTCCCCGCGCGAATTCACCGCCAGCACCACTTCGGGCTCCGGGTTGTTCCAGCTGCTTAGTGGATGCAGTCCCACGTCGGCACCGGTGCCAACCGCACTCATCGGCTGGCTTTTGGTAAAAATTTCTGCATCGGGGCCGATGCCCACTTCAAGGTACTGCGACCACACGCCCTGCCCGATCAGCACCGCCTTCAATTGTGCTGCTTCTGGCGATCCGGGCTTGACGCTGCCCAGGTTGTTGCCGATGACGCCGACCACCGCAGCGCGCACGGCTTCGGCCTTGCTGGCATCACCCCGGGCCTGCTCTTCAATCACGCGCTCCAGCATCGACGACACAAAGGTCACGCCCGCTGCCTTGATGGCCTGCAAATCGCACGGTGCCAGCAGCCAGGGCAAGCGGGGGTTGCGTCCTTCAGTCGCTGAGTTGGCCAGAACGTCGGCCGTTGCTGCCACTCGCGGCAGCGCGGGTTCTGCATTGCGCACTTGCCTGGCGACGTCCGGTAATTCCATCAACTGGCAGGCAGTAGCAGCCACGCTGGAAAGATCGAGCACGCCGCGCGGGCTCACCAGCACCAGCACCGGGCCGGTGTCGGGTACCCAGAGGCGCCCGATCAGCAGGGCGCGGGCCGCATCAGTAGGTAAGGTGGCCGAAGGATGGGGAATTTTTTTCATGGCTTTAGT
This sequence comes from Polaromonas sp., assembly GCA_031423655.1. Classification (GTDB taxonomy): domain Bacteria; phylum Pseudomonadota; class Gammaproteobacteria; order Burkholderiales; family Burkholderiaceae_C; genus Polaromonas. Next base: position 5,058 of record JANPFZ010000452.1, on the reverse strand, counting down.
CTGCTGCAAATAGTGAACGCGGCAAGGGGCCGTATATTTTCGTTGATGTCCTACCAGGATTGGCGGTGAAGTCGCCGCTTGACCATCACCCGCTCCAATCATCATCAACAAACGCGGCTAAGCCACAGGTGCAGCAGTCATCACTTCGGCGAGCCAGGCTCATTAAAACGAGGCTGCGCATTTGCAGCGCAATCCAACCTGAAAGTATCTGATGGATGACTGGGTCAATCTTATTCAATGGCCCGCCATGGCGGTTACCCTGATGGCGTCGTGGCTCGTCGCGTCCACCAAAGAGTCTCGCCGCAACACCGGATTCTGGATCTTTTTACTGAGCAACGCCTTGTGGATTGTGTGGGGTTTGCACGATGGCGCTTTCGCGCTGGTAGCGCTGCAGGTCGGGCTGGCCGGCCTGAATATTCGCGGCGCCATCAAAACCTGATCGCTCGCGGTTCACAAGCGCCAGGGATCGTCGTCGCATCTGGTTCGTTGTGGACACGCTATTGTTTTAATAGCTTCTTACACACCTATTACGGGGGCTAGAGGCCTAAAGCGCTGCAAATATTGACTTGGCCAGCGAATTCGGCGATGTACACAGTCAATAGAAAGCCGTAATCAGGCCGTACCAAACTTGGTTTCGAACCGGATGCCTGCCTTTTGCAGCAGCGGCGTCGGCAGCAACCCGCCGGCACACACAATGACCACGTCGTTGCGACAACGTTCGGTCTGTCCGTCGATTTCAATTTCAACGTCGTGCAGGGAAATGCTTTTGACGGAAGAACTCATCATGACCTTCAGCCGTCCGGCTGTTTGCTGCTGCTCCAGCAACAGGCGGTTTTTTTGTTTCACGCGCGAGAAAGCCGCGCTGCGGTAGGACAGGCGGACATCGGTCCCTGCCTGCTCTGACAGGGCAATGGCAGCCTCCAGCGCACTGTCTCCGCCGCCGACCACCAGCACCGCCTGCCCTTCGTACTGCGCCGGATCAATCAGTCGGTAAACCACCTTGGCAGACTCTTCACCGGGCACGTCCAGTTTGCGGGGTGTTCCGCGTCGCCCCATCGCCAGCAGCACACTGCGGGTCGAATATTGCCCCGTATTGGTACGCACCACAAAACCGCCATCCTGCTTGTCTATGCCTTCCAGACATTCACGGAAAGCGATTTGCAGCCCTGTTTTTTTGACAACGCCAAGCCAGAAGTCGAGTAGCGCTTCTTTCTGAACTTCACCAAACTTGACAGTGCCGATCAGTGCCAGCTTGACCGGTGCGGTCATGGCGATCTTCTGTCGTGGATAGTGATAGACCGCGCCGCCCAGTGAATCCTCCTGTTCGATCAGTTTGTAGCGCAGCTTGTGATGCATGGACGACAAGCCCGCCGACAGGCCGGCCGGGCCGCAGCCGGCAATGACCACGTCATAGTCAAAATTACCGTCCTTGCGCTTTTTAACCGAGTCGATGGCCTGGCGACCCTGCTCTGCCGCCTTGCGAATCAAGCCCATTCCGCCCAGTTCGCCCGCCACAAAAATTCCCGGCACGTTGGTTTCAAATTCGGGGGACACGTCGGGTATGTCGATGCCGCGCTTTTCGGTGCCGAAGACCAGCGTGATGGCCTCCACCGGACAGGCCGCCAGACACGCACCGTGACCAATGCATGAGGCTGCGTTTTTGAGTACCGCCTTGCCATTGATAATGCCCAAGGCCTCTTCGGGGCAGGCCTTGACGCAGGCGCCAGAGCCTATGCAGCGGGCGTTGTTGATGACCGGATGCAGCGACGGCGGCTCGTTCAGTCCGTTGTCAATGGCTTCCTGCAGCTCTTCCTTGTGGCCCGAGCGAATGCGCCGCCGCCGCGACAGGTAGAGCACCATGCACAGGGCAATAACCGCGACGTAGAGAAAGAGGTAGTCCATGGCGCTCTACCCCGTGCTGACCGCGCAAGAAGGGCGCGCTTCGGTAGCAGCCGTCATGGCTTGACGATGTCGCGGATTTCCACCTTCAGCGAGCCGGTGCCAAGGTTGACAGGGCCGGTCTGGCCGGACAAATCACCGGCTTGCGGAAAGGCTTCACCGGTCTTGCTGATGCGCGCACTGACGACGACCGAGCTGACGCCCGAAATTTTTGCTGCGGGCGACATGGCCGTGCTGTCGTCCAGCGTGAACTGCAGTGGCAGGTCTTTGACTTTCTTGCGCAAAATGGCCAGGGGCATGCCTTTGTCATCGGGACCGCGGGCGAAAACAAACAAGGTATCTTCCGGGCCTGCCTGCTTTGCCAGCGCAGGTGCCAGGGAAACCGTGCCACTGACCTGCTTGTTCGACAGGCTGACAGTGGGCTGGGCGGACGGGGTAGGCGGGCTGGTAGACGCGGTCGCACCTGCCGGTTTGCCCGCGACCGGGGGCAAACCGCCCAGCTCGCGCGCCTCGGCCAGGCTGGCCTGGACCTGCTGAACGTAATTGCTGTCGGTCGGCCCGAACTGCACGACCTGTTCCCAATACTTGACCGCGCCTGCGTAGTCCTTGCGGTCAAAAGCGTTGGTTCCTGCCAGCGCGAGAGCCTTGACGTTGCGCGGGTCGATCTTCAATGCTTTTTCGACCCACTTCATCGGCTCGCCTGCCAGCACGCGTTTGTTCTTGACGGCCAGCGAATCGGCGTAGTCAGCCAGCAGTTGAGCGTCGTCAGCGCGCAGTGCTACAGCACGTTCGTAGGCAGGCAGCGCCTCGGGGTGGCGGCCCAGCACGGTGTAGGAGCGGCCCAGCATGGCCCAACCCTCGGCATCGTCGGGTTGGTCTTTCAGGCGCGCCGTCAGTTTTTCGGTCATGGCCTCGATTTGTTCGGCCGTAGTCTGGTGCGAGGCCGCCCCCGCGCCAGCCTGCCCGTTCTGGCCCGCACCGGCCGCAGCCACACCGCCCGGCTCAACGCCTGCACCGAAGGGAGAACCCATAGACCAATAACCCGCCCCGGCAATGGCCAGCACAGCAACGCCCAACAGGGCCAGCAATGCCGGCGACAGGCGCTCGGCTTTCTGCGCAGGCAACGCCGCCGCCATGGGCCGCGCAGCAGGCGTCGTTGCAACGTAAGGGCTGGCACTGGGAGCCAGAACACAATCGAGCAACTTGCGCTCAAGCACGGCACGGTTTTCTTCGTAAAGCGGTGTTGAAAGCGCGCCGGCTTCGTGCAGCTCCTTGAGTTGAAAAATTTGCTGTTTGAGCGTGAGAATATCTGGGTTCATGTCAGATTAAGAGTGAATTCAGCAAATGAGTTCTTTAGCGGGCAGCGCGGCTGTCCGGCACGGGCTCCGGTTCAGGGTCTATTTCGTCCGCGTCGAACATCTCGGGGGCCATGCGACTGCGCCGGCGAAGTACAAAGAACAGCGTGATGACCCCACCCAGCAAAAAAGCGCCAGGTCCAAACCACAGCAGGGCCGTTGTACTCTTCAGCGGTGGCCGGTAAAGCACAAAGTCACCGTAGCGCGCGGTCATGTAGTCGATGATCTGCTTGTCGTTTTCGCCGCGCGCAAGCATCTCGCGTACCTGGTTGCGCAGGTCCACTGCCAAACCCGCGCTTGAATCGGCAATCGTCTGGTTTTGACAAACCAGACAGCGCAACTCGGCGGCAATGTGCATCATGCGGGCTTCCAGCACCGGGTCTTCGGCAGCTGGTGCGGCCTCTTTCGCGCGCGCCGGTTGCACGCTCGCCAGCAGAAAAACGAGGCAGCCCGATAGAAGAAGATTGATCAAGCCTCGATTAGCCATTGAGTTGCCTCACGAGCGGTTCGACCCGCGAACGGAGCACCTCGGGCGTCAGCGGACCAATGTGCTTGAAACGTATCGTGCCCTGCTGGTCAATGATGAAGGTCTCGGGAACGCCATACACCCCCCAGTCGATGCCGACACGACCATCCTGATCAAACAGGGACGCGGCGTACGGATTGCCGAATCGGGCCAGCCACTGCTGCCCTTCCACGCGGCCATCTTTGTAGTTGAGCCCGTAAACCGGCAGCAACTGACGGGCGGCAAATTGCATCAGCAGCGGGTGCTCTTCACGGCAGGCCACGCACCAGGACGCCCAGACATTGAGCATCCAGACCTTGCCAAGCATGTCTTCCCGGCGAACGGTTTGCTGCGGGTTGTCGAGCCGGGTCAGCGCAAAAGCGGGTGCCGGCTTGCCGATCAATGGTGAAGGAACTTCCTTGGGATTGAGCGTCAATCCGGCAGCCAGAAAAGCCACCAAACCAAAAAATACGACCAGTGGAATAAGGAACTTCAGGATCTTCATGCAGGGACCCCGCCCGCCAGCGCAGCCTGCCTGGCCTGCTCGCTGCGCAACTTTGCCCGGTAGCGGCGGTCTGACGCTGCCAGCAATGCGCCCATACCCATGATCAGGCACCCCCCCCATATCCAGTCGATAAATGGTTTGACGTAGACACGGACGATCCATGCACCTTTGCCGTCCACTGGCTCGCCTAGCGCCACGTAAAGGTCGCGTGTCAAACCGGTGGCAATAGCGGCCTCGGTCATCGGATTTTGCTGTACCCGATACACACGCTTTTCAGGCAGCATGTCGCGCAGCCGCTTGCCGTTGTGGGTAACTTCCACCAGGCCCTGCATGGCCGAATAGTTCGGGCCGGAAATTTCGCGCGCGCCACGGAAGGTAAACGTGTAGCCGTTGATGGTCGTGCTGTCGCCGATGTCCATCTTCACGTCACGCTCGACTTCATAAGTCTTGACCATCACCACGCCAAGGCAGAAAACCGCTACGCCCAGATGGGCCAACATCATTCCCCAGATGGCGCGCGGCAGCTGCGCTATGCGCAGAGGCACATCTTTAAGTGAACGTTGCCCTTGCGACGGACCGACGCGCTCCCACAGGTCGGTCAGGATAGAACCGACGATCCAGAACGCCATCCAGAAGCCGAGCGTTGATGCCAAGGTGATGCGCCCCGCCATCCAGCCCGCCGCCAGCGCAACCACCGCGCTGACGCCAAAGGCCCAGCGCAGTCGGCGCGCCAGGTCGGGCAGTTCGGCTTGTTTCCAGCGCGTGAGCGGGCCGATACCCATCAGGAAGACAAC
>JANPFZ010000451.1:0-9535 GCA_031423655.1 Polaromonas sp. | reverse complement strand
GTCGCCGGTGCGGGTGACGTGCGTGCCACCGCAGAGTTCCTTGCTCGAACCAATGCTCAGCACGCGCACCTTGTCACCGTACTTTTCGCCGAAGAGCATCATCGCGCCTGATTTTTGCGCCGCTTCCATGTCCATCTCGGTCGCGTCGGTGGCCGCATTGGCCAGAATTTCGGCGTTGACGCGCGCTTCAATCTCGCGTATCTGCGCGTCGGTGACGGGCGCATTGTGCGCAAAGTCGAAGCGCGTGCGCTCGGCATTCACCAGGCTGCCTTTTTGTTGCACATGCGTGCCCAGCACGTCGCGCAGCGCCTTGTGCATGAGGTGCGTAGCGCTGTGGTTGCGCACGGTGGCGGCGCGCATGGCGGTGTTGACATGTGCGTTTACTTCGTCGCCGACCTTCAATGTGCCAGCTTCAAGTTTGCCGTGGTGGCCGAAGACGTCGTTACGGATTTTGAGCGTGTCGTCGACCAGAAATTCCGTTCGGACTGAGCTTGGCCTGTCCTGAGCCTGTCGAAGGGTCGAAGCCTTGCCTTGCCCTTCGACAAGCTCAGGGCGAACGGTATAAATACGCCCCTGGTCACCAATCTGCCCGCCACTCTCGGCGTAGAACGGTGTGGTGTTCAACACCACGATGCCGCTCTGCCCTTCCGTTAATTCCTGAACCGCCACACCATCGGCATACAGCGCGACGACTCGGGCGGTTTCTTCGAGCAGCTCGTAGCCGGTGAACGCATGACCTCCACCGCTGTAGTCGATCGCCTTGTCCATCCTGAATTTGCCGGCGGCACGGGCCTGGGCTTTTTGCTTGTCCATCGCGGCATGGAACCCGACTTCATCAACACTCAAGCCGCGTTCGCGGCAAACATCAGCCGACAAATCCAGCGGAAAGCCGTAGGTGTCGTGCAGCTTGAAGGCCACATCGCCCGGCAACACTTCGGTGTTCGCCAGCGCGGCATCCAGAATCTGCATGCCAATCTCAAGCGTCTCAAAAAACCGCTCTTCCTCGACCCGCAGCACGTCGGTGATACGCGCCGCCTGCGCCGCCAAAGTTGGGTACGCCTCACCCATCATCTTTACCAAATCAGGCACCAGCTTATGAAAAAACGGCGTCTTCTTGCCCAGCTTGTAGCCGTGGCGAATCGCGCGGCGAATGATGCGGCGCTGTACATAGCCGCGGCCTTCGTTGGACGGATTCACGCCGTCGCTGACGAGGAACGCGGTGGCGCGGATATGGTCGGCGATGACACGCAGGCTCTTGTTGTTCAGGTCTTTTTCACCCGTCTCGCGTGATGCGGCCTTGATCAGCGCATCAAAAATATCGATCTCGTAGTTGCTGTGAACGTGTTGAAGAATAGCTGCGAGCCGCTCCAGCCCCATGCCGGTATCGACACACGGCGCGGGTAGCGGTTTGACAGAGCCATCCGCCCGCATATCGAACTGCATGAAGACGTGGTTCCAGATTTCGATGAAGCGGTCGCCGTCTTCATCGGCGCTGCCCGGTGGGCCGCCGGCAATGTGCGGGCCGTGGTCGTAAAAAATCTCCGAACACGGGCCGCAGGGGCCGGTGTCGGCCATCATCCAGAAGTTGTCAGACTTGTAGCGCCCGCCCTTGTTGTCGCCAATGCGGATCACGCGCTCGGGGCTCAGGCCGATCTCTTTGGTCCAGATGTCATAGGCTTCGTCGTCTTCCTCGTACACCGTGGCCAGCAGCCGCTCGGGCGGCAGCTTGTAGACCTGTGTCAGCAGCTCCCAGCCCCAGTGGATCGACTCGCGCTTGAAGTAATCGCCAAAGCTCCAGTTGCCGAGCATCTCGAAAAACGTATGGTGGCGCGCGGTGTAGCCGACGTTTTCCAGATCGTTGTGTTTGCCGCCGGCGCGCAGGCAGGCCTGCACCGACGCCGCGCGCACATACGGGCGCTTGTCGGTGCCCAGGAACACGTCCTTGAACTGCACCATGCCCGAGTTGACGAACATCAGCGTCGGATCGTTGCCCGGCACCAGCGAACTGGACGGCACGACCGTGTGGCCCTTGGCGGCGTAAAAGTCGAGAAAGCTTTTGCGGATGTCGGCAACAGAAAAATGGGGTGTGGTCATGACGGGCGCTGGGAGTCTGGAAATAGGGGAATGGAGCGGAGGGCTGCGCGACCGCAATGCGGCTGGTCAGCAGCAACCAGGACCGGCATCACCACGGACGCGACGGCGATTTGATTATAAGTTTGCCCACTACCGATTCGGCGGCGTTCGGCGCATGGGGGCATGGCAGCCCAGATGAACGGCCGCAGTGGGATTCAGCATCAAATATGACTACAGCCCCGGTATTAATTGCGCAAGCAGCTATAACTTTAGTAGCAAATATCAGCTTCTGCGGTGTGACGCGGTGGCGCCGAAGTGGCCAGGCTGACCTTGCCAGCGCCCGCGGTGGCCAGCGCCTGCAGCTGGTAGGCGCAGCGCGCACTGCTTGCGCGCCATCCCCGGCTACGCTGGTATTGGCTGGCCCAGACGCTGGCCGGGCCAGTGACAAAGCCTTCTTCCTGATCCCACAGCACGGCGAACTGGCCTGGCACGCCCGCCGCCGCCATGACGCGGGGGGTGTGGACATAGCCGGGCACCACATCGATCCGAAGGGCTTTTTCCCAAGCGCCGCCACCGCCGCCGACGTGAGCGCTGGCCCACAGCTCACTGCGGTTAAGGTGAAAGCGCGGCCAGACCACCAGAGCGTTGCCGCCTGCATCCATCACCACCTGCGGCGCGCCCAGGTCGCCTTCACCGCGTTCCAGGGGGCTTGCCCGGCCCCAGCCAACGCCCGGCGTAAACCGGCTCGCACGCACATTGGCGCGCCGGCCGTCTGACTGCTGCCACGCGGCAACGGCGAGTCCCCGGTCGTCAATGGCGATACCTGGTGCATACGTAGGCCCGGCATTGCCGCGTTCGACCTGCACCACAGCGCCCCAGCCCGCGCCGGGCTCCAGGCGGCTGGACCAGATGCCGTAGGTCCCCAGGGCGTGGTCCATCTGCACCCACACCGCAACGGCCTGGCCTAGCGCGTTGATGGCGACACGCGGGTTGTAGGAATGACCGGTGTCGCTGGTCTGGATCAGGTGCGCGCGGCCCCAGCCCTGATGGGCGCGGCGGCTGTTGCCCCAGATGCTGTAATGTGCGCCGTCGAACTGCTCCCAGACAGCCACGATGTCACCGTGGGGGCTTTCCGCGATCTGCGGATAAAAAGGAACTTCCTCAACCTCTGGATCCAGCCGGAGCGTCGATTCCAGCGTTTTTGCTGCTGGTAGTGCGGCGATGATGAGCTGCGCGGCGGGCGGGCTCTGGCTGGTGCGCGGCGCCGGGCCGCAGGCTGTCAGTGCGAGAAGTGCGAGAAGTGCGAGCATCGCCAAAAGTGCAAGAACCGCCACCTGAAGGCGGCGTTGCCATGCCGTCAATGGCACTGGGCCAGTTTCCCAAACGGTAAAAAAACAGCTTTTCATGGCGCATGGGCCAGCTTGGGAAGGTATGGCGCTATAGCAGAACTGCGCCAGCCCAGCCGGTCGCCGCGCAGGCGGCCACAACCAGCAGCGCGAAAACGACATCCCAAAGGCGCTCACCCGGCTGCGACCGCTTGAAGTGCGCTACGGCTGATGGCAGCGACAACTCACCGGCGATGCTTTCGAGCGACGATGTACTGGGTACCACGGCGCCACTCCAGGGCTGATGCGCACCGCAGGATTCCATGGCAGCAAAAGTGCGTTTTGCTTTGACAACTGTGCTCATGATGCTTCCTTCCCTTTTGTGACGCCGTGTGCCGTATTTTTACGCCGATTGCAGCTGCAAGCCAACTTCTCCATAGTTTGTGATCCCAGCCCTGCTAAATCATGAATAGACAGCTATTATTTTTATAGCACTATTAATGTCCCACTGGTCTGTTCTGTGGTGGTGTCTGGCAGGTCCGCGATGGCGACCCGTGCCGCTCATCGCGTCCTTCAGCGCTCCCGCTATGCGGCGGCAACTTCGCGTTTCACTGCGCATATCACTGCGCGTTTGACTTTGCGTTCGACTCCGCGTTTTGCCTTGCCGTCGCCCCGCTCCCTCCCCGTTTTTCTGTTGTCGCCTGGTCCAGCCCACCGTCTTTCAGCACTAAAACTATAAAATAATCGGGCGCCAATGGAATGCAAAAAAAGGCGAAATCCCTGTGACAAAGTGCCCCACTTGGTGACTGCAAACAACGCCGCCTGCCGTTTCCTGCACGGCAGGTAATCCGGTCACGGCTGCTGCAGCAGAGCGAGCCTGAACATTGCGAACTGCGGCTATTCGAGCACGCGCTGCCGGTAGACGCTATGCTTGTTGGGCCAGATGCGGACCTTCTACCTGCATCCGACCAACAACCCCGAACACCCGCTTTTGAGAGACCCTCCGATGGACATGAAAACCTCCCCCATTTCGCTGCTGAAAGACCCCAGCATTTTTAAAACCGATGCGCTGATCAACGGCCAGTGGCTGGCCGGCAGCGCGCGTTTTGATGTGACCGACCCGTCAAACGGCATGAAGCTGGCCGACGTGGCTAATCTCGGGCCGAAAGATGCTGAAGCCGCAATTGCCGCCGCCAACGCTGCGTGGCCTGCGTGGCGCAGCAAGACCGGCAAAGAGCGCCATGCGATTTTGATGAAGTGGTATCAGTTGCTGATGGCCAACCAGGACGACCTGGCGCGCATCATGACGGCCGAGCAGGGCAAGCCGTTTGCCGAGGCCAAAGGGGAAATTGCCTATGGGTCAAGCTTCGTCGAGTGGTTTGCCGAAGAGGCTAAACGCGTGAATGGCGAAACCTTGCCGCAGTTCGACAACAACCGCCGGCTGATGGTCATCAAGCAGCCGATTGGTGTTTGCGCCGCCATCACGCCGTGGAATTTTCCGCTGGCGATGATCACGCGCAAAGTGGCACCGGCGCTGGCTGCGGGCTGCACGGTGGTGATCAAACCGGCCGAACTGACGCCGCTGACCGCGCTGGCTGCGGCCGAGCTGGCGGTGCGCGCCGGCATTCCTGCGGGCGTGCTCAACGTGCTGACGGCTGACAGCGACAACTCGATTGCCGTCGGCAAGGTGTTTTGCGCCAGCGATGTGGTGCGCCACATCAGCTTCACCGGCTCTACCGAAGTCGGCCGCATTTTGATGGCGCAAAGCGCACCGTCGGTCAAAAAACTGTCGCTCGAACTTGGCGGCAATGCACCGTTCATTGTGTTCGACGACGCCGATGTCGATTCCGCCGTTGAAGGCGCGATGGCCAGCAAATACCGCAATGCCGGCCAGACCTGCGTGTGCGCCAACCGCATCTATGTGCAAGACAGTGTGTACGACCAGTTCGTTGAAAAGTTCTCTGCCAAGGTCAAGGCCTTGAAGGTGGGCAACGGCTTTGAAGAGGGCGTGGTGCAGGGGCCGCTGATAGAAGATTCGGCGGTTGAAAAAGTGCAGCGCCACGTCGCCGATGCACTGGCCAAAGGCGGCAAGCTGATGGTCGGCGGGCACAAACTCGAAGGCCAGTTTTTTGAACCGACCGTGATCTCGGAAGCCACAGCGGACATGCTGTGCGCCAAGGAAGAAACCTTCGGGCCGTTCGCACCCGTGTTCCGCTTCAAGGCCGACCAGGAGGCCATTGACGCAGCCAACGCCACTGAATTTGGCCTGGCCAGCTATTTCTACAGCCGCGACATCGGCCGCATTTACCGCGTCGCCGAAGCGCTGGAGTACGGCATGGTCGGTATCAACGTCGGAGTGATTGCGACCGAGCATGTGCCCTTTGGCGGCGTCAAGCAGTCGGGCCTGGGGCGTGAAGGATCGAGGCATGGCATGGAGGAATACCTGGAGATGAAATACCTTTGCGTGGGTGACATCGCCAAATAGGTACCTGACAGCTACTACTATTTTTATAGCTGGTTGCGCAGGTATTTACTGGGCTAGCGGCCTAAAACACTATGGAAGTCGAGCTGAAGCTGAGTTTGCCGGCGGCAGCGGTCGAGGCGCTGGAGGCTGACCCCTTGCTCGCCCAGGCGCGTAAAACGCGCAAGCGACTCGACAACATCTACTTCGACACACCCGATCACGCGTTGGCGCAGGCGCGCATCGGACTGCGTCTGCGCAAGGATGGCCGGCGCTGGCTGCAGACCGTGAAAAGCGGCGGAAGCGCGCAGGCGGGATTGCACCAGCGCGAAGAAATCGAATTTGCAGTGAGCGGCAAAGCGCTGGAATGGGCACCACTGGTGGGTACAGCATGTGAGGCAGTGCTCGGGCCGGTCTGGCAGCAACTGACGCCGCAGTTTCGTACGCTCTTTAGCCGCGACATAAGGCGGCTGACGGGGCCGTCGGGGGCGGAAATTGAGGTAGCAATTGACCAGGGCGAGATCATCGCTGGAAAAAATCGCAACAGCCGCAACAGCCGCAACAGCCGTGCAAGCCACGAAAGCCGTGAGGCGATTTGCGAGCTGGAACTCGAACTCAAAAGCGGCGCCGTCGATGATCTGTTTGACATCGCGCTGGCACTTGCCGACCGCCATCCACTGGTGCTCGACAACCGCAGCAAAGCCGAACGTGGCGACGCGCTGGCGCGCGGACTGCCGCGCGCACCCGCTGCAAAGGCGGTTGACATTAAGCTGCCCAAAGGCGCTGATGCCCAGGCCGTAGTTTGTCTGGCGATTGAAAATTGCCTGCTGCAATGGCAGGCCAGCGAGCCGGGCTTTCATGTGCAGGCCAGCGACGATGACTGCGGCCACCACCTCTACGACAGTGAATACCTGCACCAGTTGCGCGTGGCAATACGGCGCCTGCGGGTGGCTACGGGTGCATTTGCGCAAGCGGCTGACTGGCAGACTGATGCCCTGGCCAAACTAAAAAATCCCCTGCGCAAACTCGGCCAGCAGCTGGGCGCCGCGCGTGACTGGGACGTCTTCACTGAAGAAACCTGGCCGTTGCTGCTGGAGCGCCTCGATCAACTTGAGGGCAGCGTCGTGCGTGTGGCGCTGCAGGAGGAGATCGGTCTTCAGCGCGCGCTGGCGCAGGTTCAAGCCCGGGCAGCGCTGCGAAACCGTGAGGCGCAGCGCGTGTTGCTGATGCTCAATCGTTGCCTGCTGCAGGGCGCCGCAACACAGGCCGAAAGAGAAGAAGGCAGCTTTGCGGATCTAAACCGTCAACTGGATGACTACCGAAGCCAGCTCGCTGAGGGGCTTGATGACCTGCACAAGCTCAAACCCGCAGCGCTGCACAGGCTGCGCATCCTGGCCAAAAAAATTCGCTACCTGACTGAATTCACGGCCAGCCGATACGACGCCGACGCGGTGGAAAAATGGCTTAAATGGCTGAAGAAAGCGCAGGATGTGCTGGGCAGCCGCAACGACCGCACAACAGCCGTGGCGCGAATCGACGGCCTGTGCGATGCCATCGCCAAACGCCACGGCAAGGTCAGGCGAACGCTGCATGGGCTGATCGAAGCGCACGCCTTGCCTGAGCTTGATCTGGCGCCACTGCCTGAGCCGTACTGGCGTTGAACACGGCTTGGTCGCCCATCAAATGCGCCCCAGGCGAGCAGAGATTGGAGACCGCCACGAGATTGCTTGATTCGCCATACGTGACATTTTGAAAGAACTGCAAGTAACTTTAAACTAGCCCTGATTCGCTTGTCGCTATTAATTTAGTAGCTTCTTGCGCAGGTTTTTACTGGGCTGTGAGCACTTTTAATTTTTAAGTCGGTATTTTTCAGACCTGCCAGCGCTTTTGACGGGTTGTTGGCCCACAGTCAAACGCGGCCCATTGGAAGCGCTTCTTCAAGCATGATTTTTCAATTTTCGGATTGAATATCTCTATGCCAAACCAGCTCGAGCGCACCGCGTGGAAGAACAAGGCAACCCAGAGCGCATGGCGCGCCGCGTCGTGGACGCTGCTCGGGTTCATGCTTTTGATGACGCTGGCAGGCTGCGCGAACAAGTCACCTTCACCGGGCGCAACAACCGCCCCGACAGCCAAAAACAGCAGCCTCAAAGGCACGGCCAAATTTCTAGAGCGCACAGTGTTGCCCGCCAATTCGATCTTTGAGGCGACCCTGGAAGAAGTGGCAGGCGTTGGCGTGCCTGCGAATGTGATCAGCACCGACAGCCGACCGGCTCCGGGTGTGTCGGCGGTCAATTTTTCAATTCCATTTTCAGACTCGCAAATCAGGCCGGGGCGCCGCTACGCCGTGCGTGGGCGCGTGCTGGTAAACGGACAGCTGTTGTTTGCCACCGAGCAACCCATGACTGTGCTGGCCAGCCCCCAGGACAGGGCGGTGACGATCACGTTGACGCGGCCGACGCTCCCGTCTGCCCAGACAGCGGCGCGCACGCCCAGCCGCGCGCAGGGCAACACCGCAGACACCGCACCACCCCCGCCTGCTGCACGCGCTGCCGAGCAAAAGGCCGATCCGCAGACGAGCCGAAAAGAGGTTCAAGCCCGCGCTCAGGAGCTAGCCGCCGCCCGGGCACAGGTCGCAGCGCAAGAGCAGGCACAAGCTCAGGCTCAAGCTCAAGCTGAAGCGCGATCGCAGACCCGGCTGCGGGCCGAAGCGCAAGTAAAGGCGGCATCGCAGTCCGAGGCCCGCGCCTTGGCCGACGCACAAGCGCAAGCGCAAGCGCAAGCACAAGCACAAGCACAAGCACAAGCACAAGCACAAGCACAAGCACAAGCACAGGCACAAGCACAGGCACAGGCAGACGCAGAGGCGCGCGCGCGATCTCAGGTCAAGGCGCAGGCTGATGCCCATGCGGCGGAAGCGCTGGCCAGAGCGCAGGCTCAGGCAAAAGCGCAGGCTCAAGCCGCTGCGGCGCCCGCCCCGGCTCCCGTCGCTTTGCCCGCGCCAGCGCCCACTGCACCGCCCTCGATTTCAGCGCCTGCTGTCGTAGCAGCGCCAGCGCCCGCGCCGCGCACCGCCAGTCCCGAAGCCGCACCGCGGCCTGCGGGGCAAACAGCCATCCGGCGGGGCTTGTACAGATTCACGGCCGACACCGGCACGTTTGAAGATTGCGCCAGCGGTGCGCGTCTTCCTATCGCCCAGGAGGGCGCCAACGTGGTTCTCGAGCAGGCCTACCTGCGGCTGTTCTCGGCGGGTGACGGCAACCCCGGCGTGCTGGCCACGGTGGCAGGGCGTGTGTTGCCGCGTCCCGCACCCGAAGGAAGGCCGCAACGCAATACGCTGGTGGTCGACGGATTCATCTCGCTCGGCGGTGATGCGTGCCCGCCCGAAGTCACTGCGGTCGGGCTGCCTGCCAGACCCAATAGCAACGAACGCCCGGCGCTGGAGAACATGCGCTGGAAGCTTGAAAGACTCCACGAGCAGCCAGTCGAAGCGATTGAAAAGCAGCGCGAGCCGCATATCATTTTGCAGTCAGCATCCCGGCGCGTGACAGGTTCTGGCAGTTGCAACCAGCTCTTGCTGGGCTACTCGCTTGAGCGCAGCACCTTGCGTTTCACGGAAGGCGTCGTGACCGCGCGCACCTGTGACACAGGAATGCAGCAGGAAAGCGCCTTTCTT
>JANPFZ010000450.1:0-1981 GCA_031423655.1 Polaromonas sp. | reverse complement strand
GCCTACCCGGCCGATATTGCCGACATGGCCGGCTGCGACGTGTTTATCAAAGAGCTGATCGCCCAGCATGGCGGTGTTGACTTTTTGATTAACAACGCCGGGCGCTCGATTCGCCGCGCCATCGAAGCCAGCTACGACCGCTTCCATGACTTTGAGCGCACCATGCAGCTCAACTACTTTGGCTGCCTGCGCGTGACGATGGGCCTGCTGCCCGGTATGGCGGCCAAGCGCAAGGGGCATGTGGTGAATATCAGCTCCATCGGTGTGCTGACCAACGCGCCGCGCTTCTCGGCCTATGTGGCTTCAAAGGCCGCGCTTGACGCGTGGACGCGCTGCGCATCGAGCGAGTTTGCCGACGTCGGTATCAGCTTTACCACCATCAACATGCCGCTGGTACGCACACCGATGATCGCGCCCACCAATCTGTACAACAACGTGCCGACGCTGTCGCCCGAAGAAGCCGCTGACCTGATCGCGCAAGCCTGCATTTTCAAGCCGGTGCGCATCGCTACCCGCCTGGGTATCGGCGGCCAGTTGCTGCACGCACTGGTGCCGCGCATCGCGCAGATTGCCATGAACACCAGCTTCCGCATGTTCCCGGATTCTTCTGCCGCCAAGGGCGCCAAACTGGGTGACAAGCTGGCCAAGCCGCAACTGTCGGCCGAGGCGATTGCGATGCAGCAGATGATGCGCGGGATTCATTTTTAGACGTGCTGCCTGGCGTTGCAATTTCTTACGATTGAGCCCGGGTTTGTGGCCCGGTCGGTAAGGGGGCAATGCGGTGAGGCCGGTGCGATAATCGACGGCTAAAAAGCGCAGGCGATGCACACACTGTCGCATCACAAAGCCCGCCACATCCACAAAGGGTTTTATGATTTTCGTCACCGGAGGCGCTGGCTTTATTGGTTCCAATTTTGTTCTCGACTGGCTTGCGCAATCCGATGAGTCCGTGGTCAATATTGACAGCCTCACCTACGCCGGCAATCTTGAGAACCTGGCTTCGCTGCACGCAGACCCGCGCCACGTCTTCGTCAAAGGCGACATCGCCGATTCCAGTTTGGTGGCCGGTCTGCTGAAGACTCATCGGCCACGCGCCGTCCTCAATTTTGCCGCCGAGTCGCATGTGGACCGGTCCATTCACGGGCCGGAAGACTTCATCCAGACCAACATCGTCGGCAGTTTTCGCCTGCTCGAAGAAGTCCGCGCGTATTGGGCCGCATTGCCCGACGATGAGAAAGCCGCGTTCCGGTTCCTGCATGTCTCTACTGACGAGGTGTATGGCTCTTTGGCCAAAGACGACCCAGCTTTCACCGAAACCCATCGCTACGAGCCCAACAGCCCGTATTCAGCCAGCAAGGCCGCCAGCGACCACCTGGTGCGCGCCTACCACCGCACCTACGGCCTGCCGGTGCTGACGACGAACTGCAGCAACAACTACGGCCCCTTCCATTTTCCGGAGAAACTGATTCCGCTGATGATCGTCAACGCGTTGGCAGGCAAGCCCCTGCCGGTTTATGGTGACGGCATGCAGATACGCGACTGGCTCTATGTCAAAGACCACTGCAGCGCGATTCGCCGCGTGCTCGATGCCGGCAAGCTCGGCGAGGTCTACAACATCGGTGGCTGGAACGAAAAGCCCAACATCGACATCGTGAACATCGTCTGCGCGCTGCTCGACGAATTTCGGCCCCGCGCTGATGGTGAAAAATACGCGACTCAAATCACCTACGTCAAAGACCGCCCCGGTCATGACCGCCGCTACGCCATTGACGCCAGCAAGGTCGAGCGCGAACTAGGCTGGAAGCCCGCCGAAACGTTCGAGACCGGCATACGAAAAACAGTGGCCTGGTATCTGGCGAATCCGGACTGGGTGGCGCACGTGCAAAGCGGTGCTTACAAAGACTGGACCGCCAAACAGTACGCCCCGCAAGGCAGCGCGTCCCGCCCTGCCCGGGCGCTTGCCTGACCCGCCATGAGCACT
>JANPFZ010000449.1:0-9728 GCA_031423655.1 Polaromonas sp. | reverse complement strand
CACGCCGCGTCCCTCGGGCACCATTGCCAAGCCTTCCTTGACCAGGTCCCAGGCGCCACGGCCCTTGATGCTTTTGCCCATGTATTCAATGTCGCCCGCCAGCATCGGCAGCGTGCCGGTAATCGCTTTCATCGTGGTGGTCTTGCCGGCCCCGTTGGAGCCGATCAGCGTGACCAGCTCGCCTTCGTGGACTTCAAAATCAACGCCCTTGACAGCCTGAATGCCGCCGTAGGCCACTTTAAGACCGGTAATTTTTAGGAGTGTATTGGTCATTATTTTTATGCCTGAGTTTTTTCGCCGGGCCGCCCCACGTAAAAATGCGCCCCCTCGGAGGGCAGCCCATTACGCGAAGCGAAAAGCGTGGGGGCCTAAGTTTTTTCGCCGGGCCGCCCCAAGAAAAAATGCGCCCCCTCGGGGGCAGCGCATTACGCGAAGCGAAAAGCGTGGGGGCCATTTAATGCCCCGTGCCGAGATAAGCCGTGATCACTTTTTCATTTTTCTGCACATCGGCCGGCGCGCCTTCGGCGATCTGTTTGCCGTAGTCGAGGACGGTGACGCGGTCACACAAGCCCATGACAAGTTTCACGTCATGCTCGATCAGCAAGATGGTGCGGTTGTCTTTGCGGATGCGGTCGATGAGTTCGCGCAGCTGGACTTTTTCGGTCGCGTTCATGCCGGCGGCGGGCTCGTCGAGCGCGATCAGCTGCGGGTCAGTAGCCAGTGCCCGGGCAATTTCCAGGCGGCGCTGGTCGCCGTAGCTCAGCGTGCGTGCCTTGAAGTCGGCGTATTTGCCGATGCCGACATAGTCGAGCAATTCATGTGAGCGCTTGGCAATCGCCGCTTCTTCGCTCTTGAAACCGGGCGTGCGAAACACGGCACCAAGCAGGCCTGATTTTGTGCGGATGTGCCGGCCGACCATCACGTTCTCAAGTGCCGTCATGTCAGCAAACAGCCGAATGTTCTGGAACGTGCGGGCAATGCCTGCCTTGGCCACTTCGTGTACGGCGGTGGGCTTGTAGGGCTTGCCGGCCAGCTCGAAAGTGCCGCTGTCTGGCGTGTAGAGGCCCGTTAGCACATTAAAAAACGTGGTCTTGCCGGCGCCGTTGGGGCCAATCAGGCCATAGACCTGGCCACGTTCAATGTGGATGCCGACATCGCTCAGTGCCTGCAGCCCTCCGAAGCGTTTGGACACACCGGCGACTTTAAGAATGGTTTCGCTCATTGCCATTCTCCTTAAGGGTTGATCGACCGGATCGGGTCTTTGCCGACCGGCTTGTTCAGGGATTTGCCGTGTTCTGATGCGGGCCAGAGGCCGCGCGGGCGCATCAGCATGATGGTGATCATGGCCAGCGCGATGAGCAGCTGCCGCAAGATGGCCGAGTCCAGCCGGCCATCGGTCATGGCCTGCAATGGCCCGGCGACGTGACGCAGCACTTCAGGCAAGGCAGCCAGCAGCAGCGCACCCAGAATGACGCCGGGCAGGTGCCCAATGCCCCCCAGCACCACCATGGCCACAATCATCACCGACTCCATCAGGCTGAATGATTCGGGCGACACAAAGCCCTGGAAGGCCGCAAACATGGCGCCCGACACACCACCGAAAGTCGCGCCCATGCCGAAGGCCAGAAGCTTCAGGTTGCGGGTGTTGATGCCCATGGCCTTGGCGGCAATTTCGTCTTCGCGAATCGCCATCCAGGCGCGTCCGATGCGGGAGTTCTCAAGGCGGTGGCAGATCACCACCGAGACGATGACCAGCGCCAAAAACAGGTAGTAATACATCGACACTGAATTGAATTCGAAACCGAAAAAGGTGTGCGACTTGCCGAGGTCGAAGCCAAAAAACTTGATCGAATCAATCTGGTTGATGCCTTTGGGGCCGTTGGTCAGGTTAACGGGTCGGTCGAGGTTGTTCAAAAACACGCGAATGATCTCACCAAAACCCAGCGTGACGATGGCCAGGTAGTCACCGCGCAACTTCAGTGTGGGCGCGCCGAGCAACAAGCCGAAGAATCCCGCCACCGCGGCGGCAACCGGAATGATGGCCCAGATCGGCAGATGAAGACCATTCGGAAAAGCCGCAGCAATGGCCGGAAATGCGTCGGCCAGATGCGGTGAGCCGAGCAGTGCCGCAAGATAGGCGCCGACTGCAAAAAACGCAACGTAGCCCAGGTCTAGCAGACCGGCGTAGCCGACAACAATGTTCAGGCCCAGCGCCAGCAGAACATACAGCAGCGCCATGTCGACAATGCGCACCCAGGCGTTGCCACCCAGCTGCAAAAACAGCGGCAGCACCAGCAGCGCGGCGGCAAAGGCTAAAAACGTGGCAATTTTTTTCGGGTTCATCAGGTTTTTCCTTCAGCCAGCGCCGTCAGGCCCGGTCTGCCACACGTTCACCCAGCAAACCCGACGGTCGCAGTGTGAGCACGAAAATCAGCACGATGAAGGCGAAGATATCCGAGTACTGGCTGCCCAGCACGCCGCCGGTCAGCGGGCCGATGTAGCCAGCGCCAATCGACTCGATCAGCCCCAGCAAAATACCGCCCAGTACGGCCCCACCCAGGTTACCAATGCCGCCGAAGACCGCAGCGGTAAATGCTTTCAGGCCGGGCAAAAAGCCCATCGTGTGCTGCACCGTGCCGTAGTTCGACGCGTACATCACGCCGGCCAGCGCGGCCAGCACGGCACCGATGATGAAGGTGGCTGAAATGACCGTGTCGGGGCGCACGCCCATCAGTGCCGCCACGCGCGGGTTCTCGGCAGTGGCCCGCATCGCGCGGCCCAGACGGGTGTAATGCACCAGCCACATCAGCACCGCCAGCGACACCGTCGTTGCGCCCAGAATAAAAATCTGCGTCACGGTAATCACCGCACCGGCCACCTGAAATGGCTCGCTCGGCAGCAGCGTGGGATAAGGCTTGTAATTCGGCTTCCAGATGATCATGGCCAGCGTCTGCAGCAGCAGCGACATACCAATGGCGGTGATCAGCGGCGCCAGTTTTGGCGAGTTGCGCAGCGGCCTGTAGGCGATTTTTTCAATCGCAAAATTCAGCGCGCCGCAGACGACAAAGGCAATCAGCAGCGATATCAGCAAAATCAGCCAGCCGGGCGTGCCGGGCATCGAAGACTGCATCAGGCCGATGATGGTCCAGCTGGTTAGCGCCCCCACCATCAGCACCTCGCCGTGAGCGAAATTGATCAGGTTGATGATGCCGTAAACCATGGTGTAGCCGAGTGCAATCAGGGCATACATGCTGCCCAGCACCAGACCGTTGATGATCTGCTGAAGCAATACTTCCATAACTCGTTCTCCATTAGATTGAAGTTGCCAACCCTGTCAGGAGCCTGTCCCGCTGCCGAAACGTCTTCGAGCCACCGGGGTCGCCAGGGGATCATGCAAGTTGACAAAAAGCCTGTCTGTTGTGACCAGAAGACGGGTGAATGTGGCGAGCTGGTGGCCGGATTGTAGTCAAGGGTGTGAAGCGAGAATCGGGCCACCAAAGTGCTTTTCGCGGGGTTTACCCTTGCGCATTTCTGATTCCTGGCAAGAACAAGGCGTTATCAGGAAAAGTCGTGATGTATTACTTTTTCTGATTATTTTTTGATTTCAGTGCGGCCAACTTATCAGCGATCTGGATTTCCAGCCCGCGGTTGACCGGCTGATACCAGGCAGGCGCGGGCATGCCTTCGGGGAAATAGTTTTCGCCAGCGGCAAAGCCGTCTTCCTCGTTGTGCGCGTAGCGGTAGTTCTTGCCGTAGTCCAGGGTCTTCATCAGCTTCGTCGGAGCATTGCGCAGGTGCAGCGGCACTGGGCGCGTGCCGTCCTGTTTGATGAAGGCCTTCGCCGCGTTGAAGGCCTTGTAGACCGCGTTGGATTTGGGTGCAACCGCCAGGTACACCACGCACTGCGCCAGCGCCAGCTCACCTTCTGGCGATCCCAAGCGTTCATAAACCTCAGCGGCATCAAGCGCCATGCGCAGCGCGCGCGGGTCGGCCAGGCCGATGTCTTCACTGGCCATTCGAACCAGGCGGCGCGCCATGTAGAGCGGCTCGGCACCACCGTCGAGCATGCGCATAAACCAGTAAAGTGCGGCGTCTGGGTCGGAACCCCGCACCGATTTGTGCAGGGCTGAAATCGTGTCGTAAAACTGCTCGCCGCCCTTGTCATAGCGGCGCATGCGCTCGCCCAGGACCTTCATCAGCCAGGCATCGCTGACCTCGGTTATCTTGTCGGCAGCCTTGTCATTGAGCGCCGCAATGCCGAGCGTCTCCAGCGTATTGAGCAGCCGCCGGGCGTCGCCGTCGGCGTAGGCCACGAGTCGCTCCAGCGCGTCACTCGCTATGCTTTCGATAGCTGGTAGCGCATTTTCTTCCAGGGCTCTGGCCACTATTTGCTTCAGATCGGGCTCGTCGAGCGGTTGCAGCACATACACCACCGCGCGCGAGAGCAGTGCCGAGTTCACTTCAAACGAGGGGTTCTCTGTCGTGGCGCCGATGAAGGTGAACAGACCGCTTTCGACATGCGGCAAAAAAGCGTCCTGCTGGCTTTTGTTGAAGCGATGCACCTCATCGACGAACATGATCGTGCGCTTGCCGCTTTGCTCGCGCCAGATCTGCGCCTGCTCGACCGCTTCACGGATATCTTTCACGCCGCCCAGCACGGCCGAAATGGTGATGAAGTGGGCATCGAAACTGCTCGCCATCAGCCGAGCAATCGTGGTCTTGCCGACACCCGGTGGGCCCCACAAAATGCAGCTGTGCGGCTGACCGGACTCAAAGGCAATTCGCAGCGGCATGCCTGCACCCAGCAAATGCTGCTGGCCGATGACTTCGCCGAGCTTGTTGGGCCGCAGCCGTTCGGCCAGAGGCGCCTGCGCAGACGAGGCTTTGTTCATGCGATAGATTTTAGGCGGCCCGGCGCGCAGGGCGAACCTGGCGCATGCCGTAGCCCCCGGCTACTGGCGAATCACATCAGCTCCGACAGGTGGCTTGAACTGAAAGCCCGTTGCATTTAGTGGTGCGTTGACCTCAAACTGGCTGAAGGTCATGACCGACTTCTGGCCGAAGCTGTCGAGGATTTCCAGCATCGCTAGCTCGCTACCTCTGTCGGTCGGCCGGAGGCCGACACTGATGCTCTGCAACTGGCCTTCCTTCGATTTGGGCGTGGCCTGCACCCACTGCAAGCCGGCTTTTTCGGGCAGCGAGGTCAAGGTGAAATCAGCTTCCAGACCTTTGATGTCAGCCGCTGCCGCAATCACGGCGGCGGGCGTGCCGCTCATGACCTGCGACAGTTTGCGTGATGTGACCTGGTTCAAATCGACATCGTGCAGCCACAGCGTTTGGCCATCGGCCACGATGCTCTGCTCGAACGGTTTTTTGTAGATGAACTTGAAACGGTTGGGCCGCAAAAATTCAAAACTGCCACTCGATGTTTTGGTCTTCGCGGTCTGACCCTCTTTGGCCGGGCTGGTCACGACCTGGCTGAAGCTGGCGCGGCCGCTTTTAGTGCTCTTGATGAAATCTTCAAGGGCATTCAGGCCG
This sequence comes from Polaromonas sp., assembly GCA_031423655.1. Lineage (GTDB taxonomy): Bacteria > Pseudomonadota > Gammaproteobacteria > Burkholderiales > Burkholderiaceae_C > Polaromonas. Next base: position 4,190 of record JANPFZ010000449.1, on the reverse strand, counting down.
CCGGCCGACGTATTCTGTGCGTAAGCAGCTATTGAAAACATAGCAAATAGCGCTGCCGCCAGCAGCCATCGGACGCGCATAAACGCGCCTTTGACGGTGGCTGAATAGTTTGAAGTGATCAGGTTTGTCATGCTGACATCCATTTGAAGTTGGTCGGCGTGAAAAAACACTACCGGAATCTTTGTTGAGGTGCCCGGACAGTTACAGCTTGCGTGCGCTGTGTATCTGCCGGGTAAACGGGCTGCGGCAGCCGCGCAAAGTCTGCGCGCCGAAATTACTCGGCCCGCGCCGGCACCAGAATCTCGCGCTGGCCGCTGCCCGACATGGCGCTGACCATGCCTGATTTTTCCATGTCTTCGAGCATGCGGGCAGCACGGTTGTAACCAATTTTGAGATGCCGCTGCACCAGCGAAATCGACGCCTTGCGGTTTTTCAGGACCACCTCGACGGCCTGGTCATACATCGGGTCTTTTTCGTCGCCCTGACCACCTCCGACGTTTAAGTCACCAAGCAAATCGCCGCCTTCGCCATCGACCACACCGCCTTCGAGCACGCCTTCGATGTAGTTGGGCTCGCCCTGCTGCTTCAGGTAGGCCACCACGCGATGCACTTCGTCGTCACTCACGAACGCACCGTGGACGCGAATCGGGAAACCGGTGCCGCTGGGCATGTAGAGCATGTCACCCATGCCCAGCAGCGCCTCGGCGCCCATCTGGTCAAGAATCGTGCGGCTGTCGATCTTGCTGGAGACCTGGAACGACAGGCGTGTTGGAATATTGGCCTTGATCAGGCCGGTGATCACGTCAACGCTGGGCCGCTGGGTCGCCAGCACCAGATGAATGCCAGCAGCGCGGGCTTTCTGGGCCAGGCGTGCAATCAGCTCTTCAATCTTTTTGCCGACCACCATCATCAGGTCAGCCAGCTCGTCGATCACCACCACGATGTAGGGAAGGCGCTCCAGCGGCTCGGGCTGGTCGGGCGTCAGGCTAAATGGGTTGTAGAGGAATTCGCCCTTGGCCTTGGCTTCGTCGATCTTGACGTTGTAGCCGGCCAGGTTGCGCACGCCAAGTTTGCTCATCAGCTTGTAGCGTTTTTCCATCTCCATCACGCACCAGTTCAGGCCGTGCGCGGCCTGCCGCATGTCGGTGACCACCGGGCACAGCAAATGCGGAATGCCTTCGTAGACACTCATTTCAAGCATTTTTGGGTCTATCAGCAGCAGGCGCACATCGCGCGCATCAGCCTTGTAGAGCAGGCTCAAGATCATGGCGTTGATGCCGACCGATTTGCCCGAGCCGGTGGTGCCGGCCACCAGGCAGTGCGGCATCTTGGCCAGGTCGGCCACCACCGCATGGCCGCCAATGTCTTTGCCCAGGCCAATCGTCAGCATCGACCTGGCTTCGTTATAAACCTGCGAACCCAGAATTTCACTGAGCTTGATCGATTGGCGCTTGGCGTTGGGCAGCTCAAGTGCCATGTAATTTTTGCCGGGGATGGTTTCGATCACGCGGATTGACACCAGGCTGAGCGCGCGCGCCAGGTCCTTGGCGAGGTTGACGACCTGCGAGCCTTTGACGCCGGTGGCAGGCTCGATTTCGTAGCGGGTGATGACTGGGCCGGGCGCAGCTGCAACGACCCGCACCTCGACGCCGAAATCCTTCAGCTTTTTCTCGATCAGACGTGAGGTCATCTCCAGCGTCTCGGGCGACACGGTTTCCTGCTTGATCAGCGCGCCGTCCAGCAGATCGACCTGTGGAAGTTTGGAGTCGGGCATTTCGCTGAAAAGCGGCTTCTGCCGTTCCTTCACGACGCGCACGCTTTTTGGAATGTCAAGCAGCGTGGGCTCGATCAACACCGGAACCGGGCGATGCTCTTCAATCTCGATTCGTTCATCAATCAAGGTTTCTTCACGCTCGCGGGCAGCGACCTTGCCTAGCGCCTGGTCTTCTGCAATCTCGCGTTTTTCGCGGCGCGAATCGATCAGCTTGTCAATCCATGCACCCAGGTCCAGCGCCACATGCGCCCACGAGAAGCGAAAGACGACCGACACGGCAATCACACCCAGGGCGATAAACACCAGGCCAGAGCCTGCAAATCCGAGCCATTTGACGCCGACCGATCCGGCCAGGTAACCGAGCACGCCGCCCGCATGGCCGGGTAATCGGACCTCATACCGGTAAAGACGTGACCATTCAAGGGCGGCGCTGGCAATCAGCAACAGTGCCAGACATAACCAGAATTTGAGCCGGTCAGGATTACGGTAGGTATCGGGCGTGATCGGCTCGCCACGCAGCCAGCGCGCCAAGGACGACAACCATGCGCGTACGCCAGAAGCCAGCGCCCACCAGACTGAAAAACCCAGCAAAAAATAACTTGCGTCGGCCAGCCACGCGCCGAAGCGGCCACCGAAATTGCGCGTGATCGCCTGAGCGCCTCCAGCAAGGTCTGCGCTGCCGGAAGTGGACCAGGCCGCATCTTGCGGCGTGAAGCTTAGCAAGGCCGCCAGCCAGAAAGTCAGGCCGAGCAGGCCGAGGATCAGGGAAACTTCATGCGCAAAGCGCTTGAGGCCGCTGGGCGCGCCAGGAGCAGTGGAATTGCGCGAGTTCAGGGTGTCTAGTGAGTAAGTCATGGACCACTCACAAGCTTAACGCAGTTGGGAAAGGGTTCTGGCGCCGTCGTCGGGGAAAAAGCAACACGGGCAAGCAAGGCCCGCAGAAAACCCAGACAAATCAACTTAAAGAACTGAGGCGTTCCTTGATCAGCATCGAGCCATCAGCGCGGCTTTCAATAAAACCGCGTTCTTCGAGGTCTTTCATCACCCGGCTGACCATTTCGCGTGAGGCGCCGACCATTTTGGCGACGTCCTGGCGCGACACCTTGTCCCGTATCATTGCATTGCCGTCGGCATCTTCGGTGGCGAATTCAAGCAATGCCCTGGCAACACGGCCATAGACATCCATGAGCGCCAGCGACTCGATTTGCCGATCGGCATGGCGCAGACGCTGCACCAGGCCCTTCATCACCGCATAGGCCATGGAAGAGTTTTCAGGCAGGCAGCGAGCGAATTCCATGCGGCCCAAAATTAGGGCGTCGGTCTGCACCTCGGCACGCACGGTGGCCGAATGCGGTTGGTCGTCGATCAGGCTCATCTCGCCCACATAGGCGCCGGGTTGCAACGTGGCCAAAATAACCTCGCGACCACGGGTGTCGGTAGTGATGACGCGGGCACGGCCGGTCAAAATAATGGTCAGGGCGTCAGATTTTTTGCCTTGCTGCACGATGTCTTCACCCCGTTTGAAGCGACGTTTGACCACCGCCCCCGAAACGGATTCGGCCTGCACTGAGGTCAGCATGGAAAAAAGTGGAACCCGGCGTATCAGTTCCAGGTTGGATACCATCGTTGCCATAAGCGTAGCCTCCAGATTTCGCGGCCGACACTTTGGCTTGTGTGCCCGCGTGAGTTCTTACAATGTCACGGTAAAGCAGAGTGCATGCCCAGTATGGTCATAGCTGGCAATACCGTTGCGTCCGTGCGACGTGACTCTACCTGAGTTCTAACACTTTCCCAATCAGTTTTTAATCATGAATCATTCAAAAGTCCTCATCCTCGGGTCAGGCCCCGCGGGCTACACCGCCGCCGTCTATGCAGCGCGCGCCAATTTAAACCCGGTGCTGATCACCGGAATTGCCCAGGGTGGCCAGCTCATGACGACGACCGACGTCGACAATTGGCCCGCTGATGCGCATGGGGTGCAGGGCCCTGATTTGATGCAGCGCTTTCTGGAGCATGCCGAGCGCTTCAATACAAAAATCATTTTTGATCAGATCAGCAAAGTCGACTTCAGCAAGCGGCCTTTCACGCTGTCAGGCGACAGCGGCACCTACACCTGCGACACGCTGATCATCGCGACCGGCGCCTCGGCTAAATACCTGGGCCTGCCTTCGGAAACCGCTTTTATGGGCCGCGGCGTGTCGGGTTGCGCGACCTGCGACGGTTTTTTCTACAAGAACCAGGAAGTGTGCGTCGTCGGCGGCGGCAATACGGCGGTTGAAGAAGCGCTTTACCTGTCCAACATTGCCAGCAAGGTCACGCTGGTTCATCGCCGTGACAAGTTCAGGGCCGAAGCGATTCTGATCGACAAACTGCATGAGAAAGTGGCTGCGGGCAAGATCGAGCTCAAGCTGCATAG
>JANPFZ010000448.1:0-2229 GCA_031423655.1 Polaromonas sp. | reverse complement strand
ATTGAAATTGATCTCGCGCTGCAGCAGCAGCTCGGTGTCAGGAATCAACTCTTTACCGCCCAGCGTGCGCAGCCGAAAGCGAAAGCGCAGGCGCAGCTGAAACTCACGCACCTGACCGGCGGAGTTAAGGCTGATCACGACTTTTTCGCGCTGGTCGCTAAGCACGTCGAGAACGACTTGCGCATCGCTCAATTGCTGCGCGTCACTGATGACTTTGACTTTGCGCGTTGCATTCAGCGAACGCCGCAGCTCCACGCCCAGCGGCGACGATTCGGGCAGACCGCTGTAGAGCGTGGAAAACGCAAAGTCGGGCGCCTTGCGCAGCGCAAAGCCGCAGCCGCTTACCGAAGCGGCGGCGCCGGCCAGCAAGAATAGGAAGGTGCGACGCTGCATGATGGGCCTTGTGGTGAGTGCGTGGCTCAAATGACGATGTTGACCAGACGGCCCGGCACCACAATCACTTTTTTCGGTGCGCTGCCTGCAGCTTGTTTGATGAACGCTTCGGACGCGAGCGCGGCGGCTTCTATCGCTGCCTTGTCTGCGCTGGCCGGCACGGTGACCGAGCCACGCAGCTTGCCATTGACCTGCAGCACCAGTTCGATCTCGTCTTGCTGCAGGGCGGTTTCATCGGCCTGCGGCCAGGGTGCATCGAGCAGGTCGCCGTGTTCGCTGGTGTAGGCCAGCTTCACAAACAGCGCATGCGCCAGATGCGGCGCGACCGGATACAGGCAGCGCAGCAGAATGCTGAAGCCTTCGTGCAGAGCAGCGACTGCAGACTTTGACGTGTCGCCCTTGAAGTCTTCCAGAGCGTTGAGCAGCTTCATCGCGCCAGAGACCACGGTGTTGTACTGCATGCGCTGGTAGTCGTAGTCCACCTGCTTGAGCACGGTGTGAATTTCCAGTCTGAGGGCCTTCGTTTCTTTGCTTAAAGTGGCTGTAGCCCAATAAATACGTACGCAAGAAGCTCCTAAATTCATAGCGGCGAGTTTGACGCCGAAGTTCCACACGCGGCGCAAAAATCGGTAACTTCCCTCGACGCCCGCATCGTTCCACTCCAGCGTGGCTTCGGGTGGCGCGGTGAACATGGTGTAGAGCCGCGCGGTGTCGGCGCCGTATTTTTCGATCAGGTTTTGCGGGTCCACGCCGTTGTTTTTGCTCTTGCTCATGGTGCCCACACCTTCGTAGTTCACCTGCGAGCCGTCGCTGCGCAAGGTGGCGCCCGTCACCTTGCCGTGCGCGTCGTGGATGTCATCGACATCGGCCGGCCAGAAATACTCGACGCCACCTTTGGCACCCTTGCGCGAATAAATGTCGTTCAGCACCATGCCCTGCGTCAGCAATTTGGTGAAGGGCTCATCGACCCTGATCAGGTCCAGATCGCGCATGACCTTGGTCCAGAAACGGGCGTAGAGCAAATGCAAAATCGCGTGCTCGATACCGCCTATGTACTGGTCCATCGGCATCCAGTAGTCAGCGCCGTCGCCCACCATTTTTTCGGCGTTGTGCGGATCGCAGTAGCGCATGTAGTACCACGACGAATCGACGAAGGTGTCCATCGTGTCGGTCTCGCGGCGGGCGGGTTTGCCGCAAACCGGACACACCACACCGGCGTGGAAGCCTTCGTGTTTGTTCAGCGGGTTGCCCGAACCATCGGGAACGCAGTCTTGCGGCAACAGGACGGGCAGGTCTTTTTCAGGCACTGGCACCGCGCCGCATCCTGGGGAAGGACCCCCGGGATTTCCATCTCCGGTGCAGTGGATGATCGGAATCGGCGTGCCCCAGTAGCGCTGTCGGCTCACGCCCCAGTCGCGAAGACGCCAGGTGGTTTTTTTCTCGCCGAGGTTTTTGGCGACGAGGTCTGCGGCGACGGCTTCGCTGGCCTCTTTGAAGTCCAAGCCGTCGTACTTGCCTGAGTTGATCGCAATGCCGACAGTCTTATCGCCATACCAAGCTTTCCATTGCGACACAGAAAAGTTGAAATACGCGCCTGCCTCACCATGGAGCGCTGGGTTTCTGTCAGCGACGAACTTCAGAGTGTGCTGAACCACCTGTTTGATTGGTAACCCGTACTTGTTCGCAAACTCAAAGTCCCGCTCGTCATGCGCGGGAACGCCCATCACCGCGCCGTCGCCATAGCTCATCAGCACGTAGTTGCCGACCCAGACTTCGACCTTGTCGCCGGTCAGCGGATGAGTCACAAACTGGCCGGTGCGCTCGCCTTTTTTCTCT
>JANPFZ010000447.1:0-3435 GCA_031423655.1 Polaromonas sp. | reverse complement strand
CTCAGTCCTTCAACGCGAGAAGCCAGCGTCTTCTTGCGATCCTGATCGAAGAAAAACTTTGCATCTGCCAGGCGCGGGCGAACGACACGCTCGTTGCCCTGGATCACGGCGCTGGCATCGTCCGGCGTGATGTTGCTGACGACCAGAAACTGGTTGCTGAGCTTGCCGGTGGCATCGAGCAGCGGAAAGTATTTCTGGTTCGCCTTCATCGTCAGGATCAGGCATTCCTGCGGCACGTCCAGAAATTCTTTTTCAAATTCGCACACCAGCACGTTCGGCCGCTCGACCAGCGCGGTCACTTCATCGAGCAGCGCATCGTCGTCAATGGCTTTCACGCCACCGCCGACTTTGGTTGCAGCGGCTGCAAGCTGTTTCGCAATCTCGGCCTTGCGCTCGGCAAAGCTGGCGATCACGGCGCCGTCTGTGCGCAGCGTCGCCGCGTAGCTGTCGGCATCTTTCAACACCACCGGATCAGCGGCTGCCTCAAACCGATGGCCGTGGGTGCTGTTACCGGCCTTCAGGCCCAGCGCCTGCACCGGCACCACGTCCGTGCCGTGCAACGCGACCAGCCCATGCGCTGGGCGCACAAAACTGACGCTGCTCCAGCCCGGCAACTCGCAATCGGCCTCCAGCTGGTAAGTCATGACTTTGGGAATCGGCAGTTTGGCGATGGCCTCTAACAAGGCTTTCTGCAGGCCTTCGACCAGCGTGGCGCCTTTGACTGAGCTTTCGTAGAACAACGCCTCGGCCTTGCCGTCCTGGGCTCGCGATAGGCCGCTCACGGCAGAGGCATCTGCGCCGAGCGCCGCCAGCCGTTTCAATAATGCCTGCGTGGCTTGACCAGACGCATCCAGCCCCACTGAAACCGGCATGAGCTTTACTTTCCGCAGCTCGTCACCTGCCTGCGTCAGGACTGACCTGATCAGCACCGCAAGTCTTCTTGGCGAAGCAAATACCTCCATTGGCCGCGGGTCAGGCAAATTCTCGTTGTTTGCAATCAGGCCGGGCATCCATACAAGGCTTTGATGGCTGAGCGATGCATAAATTTCATTGGCGAATGCATTGCCGAGCTTCTCAAGTGCCCTCGGCGGCAGCTCTTCGACAAACAGTTCCACGAGTAAATTTTTGTGGCTCATCGCGATCAAGCCGCCTTCTTCGTCATCTGTTCGACCCACTCGCGCGGCGCCATCGGGAAGCCCAGGCGCTCACGGCTTTCGTAATAGCTTTGCGCCACGGCGCGCGCCAGATTGCGGATGCGGCCGATGTAGGCCGCGCGTTCGGTCACGCTGATGGCACCGCGGGCGTCGAGCAGATTGAAGCTGTGCGCGGCTTTCAGGACTTGCTCATACGCGGGCAGAGCAAGTTTTACTTCGATCAGGTGCTTGGCCTGCTTTTCATGCGCGGCGAAGGCGGTGAAGAGGAAATCAGCATCCGAGTGCTCGAAGTTGTAGGTCGATTGCTCGACCTCGTTTTGCTTGTACACATCACCATAACTGAGCCCCTCGGTCCAGGTCAGGTTGTAGACGTTGTCCACGCCCTGCAGGTACATGGCCAGGCGCTCCAGCCCGTAGGTGATCTCGCCGGTGATCGGTTTGCAGTCGATACCGCCGACCTGCTGGAAGTAGGTGAACTGCGTGACCTCCATGCCGTTCAACCACACCTCCCAGCCCAGACCCCAGGCGCCCAGCGTCGGGTTTTCCCAGTCATCTTCGACGAAGCGGATGTCGTTTTTTTTCAGGTCAAATCCAAGTGCTTCGAGCGAGCCCAGATAAAGCTCAAGGATGTTTGCCGGTGCCGGTTTGAGCACGACCTGGTACTGGTAGTAATGTTGCAGGCGGTTCGGGTTTTCGCCGTAGCGGCCGTCTTTCGGCCGGCGGCTCGGCTGCACATAGGCGGCCTTCCAGGGCTCGGGGCCGAGTGCTCTTAAAAACGTAGCGGTATGCGATGTACCCGCGCCGACTTCCATGTCATACGGCTGCAAAAGCGCACAGCCTTTGTCGGCCCAGTAAGACTGCAATGTCAGGATGATCTGCTGGAAAGTGAGCATAAGAATGGAAGTTGAAGGCGCTGCCGCCGCGATCACAAACCGCCGATTTTACGCGGCGACCGTGGCCTGCAGCGGCCCCGAAAGCGGAGTGACTGCAGCCCAAATTGGAGCAGCAGCCGTCAGCGGCGCTTGATCAGCGCAAAGCCTGCGACGCCCAGCCCCAGAAGCCACCACGGCCAGAGGCCAAAGCGGGCCGTCCACCACGCATAAGGCGTCATGCCGCTGCGGCCTTCGACATCGCCCGTCAGCGTGCCGCGTGTCAGGCGCGGCATCGCCTGCGCAACCTGGCCCCGGTGATCAATGATGACGGTCGCGCCGGTGTTGGTAGCGCGAATCATCGGCCGGCTGAATTCGAGCGCGCGCATGCGCGAGATTTGCAAGTGCTGGTCAATCGCGACGCTGTCGCCGAACCAGGCGATGTTGCTGATGTTGACGAACATGGTGGGCGCCAGCGCCGGGTCGATAAAACGTGCAGCCAGTTCTTCACCAAACAGGTCTTCGTAACAGATATTGAGTGCCAGCCGCTGGCCCTTCCAGTCAAACGAAGGCTGGCCCACTTCGCCCCGATTAAAGTCACCGAGCGGAATTTTCATCAGGTTGGTGAACCAGCGGAAACCGGTCGGGATGAATTCACCGAAGGGCACCAGATGGTGCTTGTCGTAGCGATAGGGCTCGCCTTTCTCGCCTTTCTTAGCTTTTTCGCCAGTCAGGTCCGGCTTCAGGCCAAGGACCGAATTCGAATACCCGGTTTGCGCATCGCCCAGCGGCACGCCGACTAGCGCAGCCTGCTGCCCCTGGGTGAAACGCGCTGTCAAGGCGTTCCAATAACCCTCTGGCAACTGCTTCGGCAACAGCGGGAGAGCGGTCTCAGGCGCCACCACCAATGCGCTGCTGGCAGCCTGAAGCTGCTCACCGTACCAGGCCAGCGCGGTAGCCACACCGGTGCCACTCTCAAACTTTTCGTTCTGCGCAATATTGCCCTGAAGCAGCGTGACCGACAAGGCGCCGGGGGCTGCAACTGCCGGGCCGATTTGCGGGCCGCTTTGCACCGGCATCCAGGCCACGGCCACGCCGACAAGCGCAAGGCACAGCACGGTTGTCCAACGAACGCGGTGTGCGCGCATGGACATCACCAGCCAGGCCGCAACAAACGCCGCCAGAAAACTCAGGCCATGCACGCCGACCCAGGCTGCCAGCGGCGCAGCCCAGCCATCGACATGCGCGTAGCCGCCCTGCCCCCACGGGAAGCCGGTGAAAAACTGCACCCGTGCCAATTCGGCCATTAACCAGAGTGCTGCAAAAACAATAGCACGCAGCCAACGAACTACGGGGGCTAGAAACACAAATAGCCCGCAAGCCACGGCGTAGTAAAAGGCCAAAAAGGCCGC
>JANPFZ010000446.1:0-1888 GCA_031423655.1 Polaromonas sp. | reverse complement strand
ATGCCGGATTTTCTCATGGCTTGGCGGGGGGAAATCTCCCGCACTAATCAGCCAGAAATCCCTCAATCAGCCCCGCCAGCGCCTCGGGTTGATCATGGTGCAGCATGTGGCCGGCGTCGCTGACCACGGCAATTTGCACCGAGGGCACTTCCTTGAGCCGTTCATGGTACTGGGCCAGCGTGTACTGGCCCTGCCACCACTTGAACATCGAGTTGTCAGAAGCCTCGACCGCCAGCACCGGCGCTGTAATGCAGCGGTAAATCGCCAGCGCCTCTTCCATCCGGTACAGGTTGGCGCTGGGGACCTTGTGCGCCGGGTCGCCGAGGATTTTCCAGTTACCGGAGCTATCAGGGCTTGACCAGTGGCTTGCCAGCCATTTGGCCTTGTCTTGCGTCAAACGCGGGTTGGTTTTCATCAGCCGGCGCGCCACGCCGCTGACATCGTCATACGGCTTCAGATCCAGCTCGCCGCGATGCAAAGTTTTCAGCTCATCCATCCACTTGGCGTACCGGGCCGGAGCGTTCTCGGGCTGTGTAGCGGCCAGGCCGAAGCCTTCCAGGTTAACGAGTTTGCGAACACGTTCAGGCCGCACGCCCGCGTACATCATGGCGACATTGCCGCCCATGCTGTGGCCTGCCAGGTCAACAACTTGCCGCTTGAAATAATGGTCAAGCAGAAAATCGACATCGGCCAGGTAATCGGGGAACCAGTAGCTGTCGGCCTTGCTTGCGGGCTGCGCCGGGACGGTTTTTCCGAAGCCACGCCAGTCCGGGGCGATGATGGTGCGGCCCTGGGAAAATGCGCTGCTGAACGCGTCAACCATGAACTGATACGAAGCCGCCACGTCCATCCAGCCGTGCAGAAGCACGAGCGGCGGCAGTGTCGATGCCTCTAGCGCGTTTCCCCACAACTGCACGTGGTAGTTGAGCCCGCGTATCGGGACAAACTCGCTGCGGGAGAGTCGTTTTTCTTTGTACATTGGCAGCATGATAAAGACAGACCCTTCAAAGCGCAGTCAATCAAGCGACAAAAGCCACAGCGACAAAATCCCCAGCCGTGGAGCAGATCACTACGCCGCCATGCACCAGGGCTTTCGCTGGCAGGTGGATGAATTTTTTAATATCGCCGAGGTGTGTTGCAGCCGCTGGGCAGGGGCCGAGGCCTGCCAGGCTGATGCTACAAAACTAATAGCTGTTCACGCACATAAAGCCGGGGCTACAGGCACTTTTTATACCTATTTTGAGCTGCAAACGGCTGCTGACGCGCTCAGCCATGTCCTTGCAGGTCTGGGCGTGCAGCGCGGCGACCGCGTGGCCATCGTGATGCCGCAGCGCTTTGAAACTGCCGTGGCCTATATGGCGGTGTTTCAGATGGGTGCAGTCGCCATGCCGCTGTCGATGCTATTCGGCCCCGAGGCACTGCAATACCGTCTGTACGACAGCGAGGCCGTGGTGGCGATCTGCGATGAAAGCAGTATCGCCAGCGTGCAGCAGGTGCGCGGCGACTGTCCGGAGTTGCAAACGGTGATCGGTATTGGCGCCGCGCAGGGCGATGTAGATTACAAAAGCGCTTCGGCTGCGCACAGCGGCAGTTTTGCGGCAGTGACGACGCGCGCCGACGATGCAGCGATCTTGATCTACACCAGCGGCACCACCGGACCGCCCAAGGGGGCTCTGCTGGCACACCGCGCGCTGATCGGCAACCTGCCGGGCTTTGTCTGCAGCCAGAACTGGTTCGGGTTTGACCCGTATCCGGAAACTACTCCCTCACCGTGCGGGGGAGGGCCGGGGAGGGGGCGAGCCCATCAGGGGCAAGGCCCAGCAAGGGGCTGCAGAACACCTCAGTGTTCTGGAGCCCCGCAGACTGGGCCTGGACCGGCGGGCTGATG
>JANPFZ010000445.1:0-11442 GCA_031423655.1 Polaromonas sp. | reverse complement strand
GTCAGGCTCAACTCCCGCTTTGGCTGAACGCGGGCGGCCCGTGCGACGATTTGCGGCTTCACACCGCGCATGGAAAATCCCTCGAAAGTCGCTATTGGCGTGCCATCAGGCGCATAAAGGCCGACATCAAATGCGATCAGGCGATCTACGGCGCGATCTTTCAAATCAACACGACTGACTGACTTGCTGCCCAGCGGCGCGACGATACGGATACGGTCGATGGACAGTGGCACAAAAAGGTTTTCGCGCCGCTCCACATCATCAATCAGGTGAATTCCAAAGGTGGCGGCCATGTCGGTCACCGCTGGGTGGATGGCGTAGTCGGCCATATCGCCGTCAAAGCGCGCCGGCAGCTGCATTTCGGCCAACGCGCTCTGTTTCCCCAGTTGCATGCGTGCAATATTGCTCCAGCGGGCGCCAAATGACACTGCTTTTGCCTGCGGAATTTCGCCCTTGAGCCAGGCTGCAGAAGCCAGGTCGCCAGAGGCCAGCAAATTCGGCAGTGTGCCGTCAAACCACCCGACATTGGCGCGGGCGTGCTCTTGCCAGCTATCAGCCGCCCCCTCCCGGCTTCGAACCACAAAATCGTAGCCTGCTGCGGTTTGACGCAACTCCACGCGGACCAGTCTTGTCGATGTACCGTCAAACACCATGGCCTCGCCAAAAGACAGCGCGCGGATTTCAATCGCTTTCCCGGCTTGCAATACCGCCATCGCTGCGCGCGCGATCTCGATGTACGCCGTCCCCGGAAGAATAGGCCGCCCGGCCACGGAATGCTCGGTCAATACCCACAGGTCGGCGGGCGAGTAGGTCGCTTCAAATGCTGCGCCGTTGTCACTGTCGACCTGCACGCCGAGGAGCGGATGTAGCGGTTTTTGGTGCGCAGGCCCGGTCTTGTGTTGCCCATAAGCGCGCACCGCCATGCCCCGGTCACCCCACACCCCCCAGTGAATATTCAAACCGTCAGGCCGCGACGCAGCCAGCGAGTCCAAAAACGCATTGGCTGCAACGTAGTCAACTTGCCCCGGCGCACCCAGGTAGACGCTGGTCGAAGAAAAGAGTGCGAAAAAATCAAGATCTCCAGGCGGCAACAGCTCATGAAGCACCTGCGCGCCCAGCGCCTTGGGATTGAGAACCCGCTGAATACTGTCCGGGCTTTTTGTCGCGATAGGCCCGTCTTCGAGCGTTCCTGCAGCGTGAAAAACACCGTTGATGGTGCCGAAATAATCTCTGCAGTCCGAGACGACGCTTGCCATCGCTTGACGATCAGACACGTCGGCCCTGAAGACCAGAATTTGGGCGCCGCGATCTTCGCAGGCAACGAGCTGCCGAATGACACGCGCTTCATCAGAGCGCTCAGAGCCTGCAGCCAGCGCGCGCCAGGCCGTTTTGGGCGGCAGTGCCCGACGACTCACCAACGCCAGCCGGGCTTCAACCGTGGTGGCCAGGAAGTTCGCAAGGGCTAGCGCGATATCCCCCAGACCACCTGAAATCAGATAGACGCCATTGGGTCGCAGGTATTTGTTCGATCCTGAATCATGCGATGCGGCCGCTTTGACCAGATGCATGGCCCAGCGCTCTCCAGCCCGGTAAGCGACAAGATCATGATCATGAACGGCAAGGCACTCCGACATGATGGAGCGCGTCAGAAAATCGATGGAGACGTTTGCTGCCGGGAAGTCAACCACTCGCGCCGTGACGTTAGGAATTTCGTGCGGAATGACCCGGCAAGGTCCGATGGCCAGGGCGCGTTCCGGATGCGGTACCGCTTCTCCACTGACCGCGTGACCACCGCGCGTCACAACCGTCAGCTCAATGGCTTTGGTGACGTCAAGCTCCTGGAGTGCCTTGGCGGTGTAAACCAGACTGTCAAAGGCAAGCGTTTGTCCGGCAATGCCAACCAGTGCCCCATTGCCTGTGCTTTGAAGGGTGTCAAGCGCCCAAAGATAGACAATTTGATCCGGCAGGGAATCTGCCTGCTCAAGGCTGCCAAACAACCGTCCAAAATGCCCGGAATCGAACGGTGAAATAGTGAAGCTGCCGTCACCCAGTTTTGCAAATTCGTCGCCGGTTCGAACCAGCGTGACGCTGCAGCCAGATTCAGCCGCCCGGGCAAGCACATCTGCAGTCAGGCTTGCACTGTTGCCAAAGATCAGCCACTTGGCCTCAGGGTCCACATTCTTTTTGGAAAGCGGAGCCCGCCTCCAGGTAGGCGTCAAAAACCAGTCATCGTAGGAAGGAAGGCGGGTAATGGCGGGCGCTTCCAGCGTACGCTGCGGCTGCCGTGCCTCGTCCTCCTCATGGGCCAACACCCCGGGTTCAATCCAGTGACGTTTGTGGTCAAAGGCATAAGTCGGCAGTGAAATTTTTCTCGCCAACGAATGGCTGTGTATCGCCTCCCATGTCAGCGAAACGCCACGCGTCCACAGCGCCCCGGCAGAGCTCAATATAAGCGCGTGGTCGCCGGCAGGATCCTGGGCTTTGCAGGTAGAAGGCAAGGTCATGCGTGCCTTACCTGGACTGTTCTGCCGCGCCAGGGCACACAGGCCCTGCCCCGGCCCTGCTTCCAGCAGCACGGCATCGGGCAGATCGGCGAGTTGCGCAAATCCCTCAGCAAATCGAACCGGGTTGCGCAGGTGCCGGGTCCAGTACTCTGGATCTGCCAGCGTCTGGGCATCAACCCATGCGCCGGTCAGATTGGAGATGAACGGTATGCGTGGAGCACTCAAACGAATGCGCGACATGCGTTCCCGAAATGTTTCCAGCAAGCCATCAAGCAAGCGGGAGTGGGCCGCGACGTTGATACGAAGCCTGCGCCTTTCAATTCCACGTTCCTTCAGACGCTGCTCCAACTTTGCCAATGCCTCAAGCGAGCCGGAGGCCATGCACAAATCGGGCGCATTGACAGCAGCCATGTCGACAGCCAGGCCGTCCATCATTGCGCGCAATTCTGCCTCTGGCAGGTCAACCGACAACATGCCACCCGGTGGCGCCAGCTCAAAAAGTTGACCGCGCAAAACCACGACGGAAAGCGCGTCGGCGACAGACATGACACCCGCAAGGCAGGCGGCTGCGTATTCGCCGGCGCTGTGCCCAATCACGGCGGCTGGCTTGATGCCCCAGCTTTCCCACAACTTGGCCAGCGCATATTCAAGAATAAACAGCGCAGGTATCGCATAGCCTGGCTTTTCCAGCTTGGCGACTGCAAGCGCATCAGTCGCCTCGCTTTCAAACATGACTGCCCGCAGGTCTTCGGGCGCATCAGAAGATATCAAACTGAAACACTCATTGACGGTTGCACGAAAGCCTGCTTGACCCAGCAGTTCCCGGCCTGCACCCGGGTAGTGCGCGCCACCACCAGGAAACATCATGACCACGCCTGGACTGGTAGCGGACGTCAGACCCGTGACGAATCGAGGGCTGTTTTTGACCTGCAGCGCCTCTCGCAAACCCGCCACGTCCCGGGCAACGACGGCCGAACGGTGATCGAATAGCTTTCGGCCCGCCCGCAGCGTGTAGGCCGCATCGTCCAGCCTGAATCCAGCAGGAGGAGTCCGCAGAAACTCACGCCACTTTTCCTTGAGTGCGGCAAGCGACTCGGGGCTTCGTGCCGAGAATGTGAGCAGCTGCCAGCCGGCGTCCGTCGAAGGAGCCGCAACGACCGGCGCTTCTTCGACGATGGCATGGGCGTTGGTTCCGCCCACCCCCAGCGAATTGACCGCCGCCCGGCGTGGTTCTGGCCCCCGCGTCCACGGCTTGGACTGATCCATCACAAAAAATGGCGTTTTGGTGATGTCAAACCGGCTGTTGGGTTCGCTGAAATTAAGGCTGGCTGGAATGAATTCGTTGCGCAACGCAAGCGCCACCTTGATCAACGAAGCAGCGCCGGCAGCGGTATCCAGATGGCCGATATTTGTTTTCACCGAGCCGATGCCGCAAAAATTCTGACCGCCGCTGCCATAGGCCTGAGCGAGCGCCGCCACCTCGATAGGGTCGCCTACCGGCGTGCCCGTGCCGTGTGCTTCAATGTATGAAACGCTTGATGGCTCGACACCGGAAACAGCCAGGGCCTCAACCGCAGCACTTGCCTGACCATCAACGCTGGGGGCCAGGTAACCCGCTTTCTGCGAGCCGTCATTGTTGACGGCAGAGCCACGAATAACCGCGTAGATATTGTCCCGGTCCCTGATGGCGTCGGCCAGGCGACGCAGGACGACGATTGCTGCGCCACTGCCGAAGACGGTGCCATTGGCGTTCTCATCGAATGCGCGGCAGTGACCGTCAGGCGACATGATCTCGCCTTCGGCATAGTGATAGCCGCGGCGATGCGGAACCTCAATACTGACGCCCCCGGCGATCGCCATATCGCATTCGCCAGAAAGCAGGCTTTGCGATGCCACATGAACAGCGACCAGCGACGTCGAGCACGCGGTCTGAATGCTCATGCTCGGTCCCTTCAGATCCAGCAGATAGGAAAGCCGGGTAGTTAGAAAGTCCTTGTCGTTCCCGGTATGCCGTAGCAGAAACATCCCTACCGACTTGACAAGCTTTGGATTGGTCAGCAGGTTGTAGGCAAGATAGGCCTGCATGCCGCAGCCGCCGAAAACACCGATAGCACCGGAGAACTGCGCCGGCATATGGCCCGCATCTTCCAGTGCTTCCCAGGCGCATTCAAGGAAATGGCGATGCTGGGGATCAAGAATGGCGGCGTCACGCTTGCTGAATCCGAAAAATTCAGCATCAAACATCTCCATTTTCGGAAGCACCATGCTGGCGCGAACATAGTCCGGGTCATCGATGTCTGCTTCAGAGACGCCCGCTTCACGAAGTTCGTCGGCAGTCATCCACTGAGTGGCTTCGCTGCCCGCGCGCAACATCTTCCAGAGCTCGGACGTTGAGCTTGCGGCAGGAAATCTGCCGGCCATGCCAACGATAGCAATACTGCCTGCGTCTATGTGGTTTGAATCCATGCTCATGGTCAGGCTCCTTTCACGCAACAGGCGTTGGTTGGGGGGTCACGCGCAGACGCATTCCGCGCCGCGCATTAGCCCGGCTTAATCCGTCCGAGACAGCAGTACGCGTCAAACTCCCGTTTAGATGGGCGGCCAGCGCGCTGATGGTCGGCAAGCGAAACATATCGGTGATGGAAATTTCCCGGCCTGTCGCCTCACGCAATCTGCGCTGAACCTGGATGACCAAAAGGGAATGGCCTCCGAGATCAAAAAAGTTGTCGGCAAGACCTGCTTTGGGCACACCCAGCACTTGCTCCCAGATCGAAGCGATCTCTTGTTCGAGCTGGCTCTCGGCCCCTGCGGACGGGCGGGGAGCCGCAACTGGTGTGCTTGCATCAGGCAGTGCGCGCCGGTCAATCTTGTTATTGGGTGTGAGCGGGAATGCCTGCAAAACCAACAACGTTTTCGGCAGCATGATGTCGGGTAGTTCCGATGACAGCGCCGACCTTATCTGTCTGATATCGGGCTGTGCTCCCGTTTGGGGGGTGACGTAAGCAGCCAAATATTTGTCGCCACCCAAGCCGTCTCGGGCCACCACAGCCGCTTCTCTAACGCCGGGCTGCCGCATCAGAGCGGCTTCAATTTCTCCCAGCTCAATGCGATGCCCACGAATCTTCACCTGGTTGTCAATACGCCCGAGAAATTCAATCGCACCACCCGGATGTCTGCGAACCAGATCACCAGTCCGGTACATGCGCGAGCCGGGGCAGTCGGTGTCTTCCAGGAACCGCTCCGACGTCAGCTCAGGCCGAAGCAGATAGCCGGCTGTAACGCCTTCGCCACCAATGAACAGCTCGCCCGGCACAAGCGCTGGGCATTCACCACCCCAGACCGTGCGAATAGCCAGCGTGGTGTTTGCAATCGGTTGGCCCAGGGGCACAAATTCGCCCACCGCCACAGAAGCCAGGTCGCACGTTGTAGACCACACCGTGGTTTCAGTCGGCCCGTACATGTTGATCAGGACACCTGGAACCAGTTCGCGCAGTTGTCGCGCCAGATCGAGCGCAAGCGCCTCCCCGCCCACCAAAAGTGCAGACAGTCGCGACAGTGCTTCGCGGCCATCTGAATCTGCCACCAGCATGCTTGCCATGGAAGGCGTGCACTGGAGGTGCGTCGCTGACTGGTCAATGATGTCGTCGGCCACCGATGCCCGAACCGATGAGACAGCGCCTCTGGAAGCGTCCATGAGGCGCTTCAGATCGGGCAGGTGTTCCAGCACCAGCTCTGGCGCAATTCCAAAATCGATCAGGCAGGCAATCTCGTCAACGCCAGCTGACTTGATCTGGGCTACCAGGTCCAGGCAATGCTCGGGCGTTCCGAACAACGCACTGGTGCTGTAATAGCGCGTGAAGGCATGGTCCAACAAGGCATTCATGTCTTCGGGCGACAGGGGCTCTGCATCCATTATTTCAACCGGGCTGAGGCCGTTGGCCGCTCCGCGCTGGACGAAGGTCGGGAAGGACCATGCCGCCTGCTTGATGAGATCGACCGAACTGCGGAGGTAGTCCTTCATCGGGCCGCGCACCGTTTCACGAACCGAATCTTCGTCTTTGCCCACAAACGTGTGCAGCATCAAGGTGACATGCCCGACACCTTGATGGCCCGCTTTCTTCCACGCCGCACGGTAAAGCCGTAGCTTGTCAGTGACATCTGCCATGTTTTGCCCCAGCAGGTGCGTCAGTAAATGACAACCCATCTGGCCGGCCTGCTCAAAAGTCTCAGGGTTGCCAGCCGCCGTCAGCCAGATCGGTAGCTCTTTCTGGATCGGCCTTGGCAGCGTCTTGATTTCAACCGATTTTCCATGCGGGCCAGGGAAGGCCACTGCCTCACCGCGCCAGAGACGACGGACGACGTCAATGTTGCTCAGCATGTCGGTTTTTCGGGTCGCGAAAGCAGCAGGTGCCAGCACAAAATCGTTCGGTTGCCATCCAGAGGCAAACGAAACCCCCACGCGTCCTTTCGAAATGTTGTCGACAAACGCCCAGTCTTCGGCCACGCGCACGGGGTGGTGCAACGGCAAGACGCAACTGCCCGCACGAATCTTGACGCGGCTTGTCATCGCTGCAATAGCGGCACTGGTCACTGCCGGGTTGGGATACAAACCGCCGAACGCATGAAAATGCCGTTCGGGTGTCCAGATGGCAGAGAACCCGTTTTCATCGGCGAACTTCGCGCCGTCCAGCAGCAGCTTGTAACGGTCAGCGGGTTCAGTCGAATCATCACTTGCAAAATAGAAAAGACTGAAATCAGGTGCCTGGGCAACGGCTGAAGAAACGATTGCGGTCTTCGAATGCAGAACCACTGTCAAGCCGCATGAAAGTGTCCAGCAAAGCTCCAGCACGGAAATGTCAAACGACAGACTCGTCACGGCAAGCCAGCGCCCGCCCGGCTCATGAGGCACACGGGCTGACATACCCGCGAAGAAATTCATTACATTGCGGTGCTTGACTACCACCCCCTTGGGCCTGCCGGTTGAGCCGGAGGTGTAGATGACGTAGGCCGGGTGATCCGGCTTGACTTGAGGAAACCTGACAGGCTCCGCAGCGCGCGCACCCTCAGCGCCTGAAAGAAGAAACGTCTTGCCGAATGGCAATTTCATCGAGGCAGCCAATTCGGCGCTGGAAACAATCAGCGGCGTGGCAGAGTCTTCAATCATGAAGGCGATGCGGTCATGCGGGTATTCAGGGTCCAGTGGCAGATAGGCAGCACCAGCTTTCATGATGGCCAGCATGGCCACCAGCAGATCAGGCGTGCGCTCAAGACACAGACCAACGATGACGCCAGGTTTAACACCGCGAGCGATAAGGCGGCTAGCTAAAGCAGTCACCCGGGCATCGAGCGCCCGAAATGACACATCGCCGCCGCGCCAGCTGATGGCAATGTGCTCAGGTATGGCTGCGGCTTGGCCGGCGATGACCTCATGGACACAGGCGTCGGATGCAAATGGTGCTGAGGTTGCGTTCATCGCGGTAACTGCCAGCATTTCCGCAGGCGTCAACAGCGGCACCTGAGCGACCGACTTTGCAGCGCTAAAGTTTTCAAGAAAATTGCCTGCGTGTGACGCCATCAAATGGGCAGTTTCAAGGGAGTAAGCCGCTTCATCAATCGACAGTTCCAGCGCCAGCCCGGACGCGTCCACCGTCAGAACGACTTCCAGGCCCTCAAACTCTTGCGCTGCATTCAGACAGACGCCGACGTTGGGAACACGCGCTTTTAAAGCCGAATGGTCGCCTTGACGCAGAAGTAAATCGCGTGGATACGGCCCTGCTTCACGCACTCGCCTGATCTGGACTTCCGAGTTCTCGACACATTGAGCGGGACTGGCAAGCGCAGTAGTTTCCAGTGTCAATGGCACCCTGGTCGAGAGCCATGATTCAAGCCCGATCGCTTGGTTGACCAACTGGCTATCGCCATAACTGATTGAAATACGCGACTGGCCGGTCAGCGCCGAAAGCCAGGCAGCAAACGCGGCCACCGTCTCGGAGCCCTTTGAAGGCAGGCCCAAAGCAAGCCGAACCCGCTGGTTCGGTTTGCCGCTTGGCGAGAGGTTTTTACGGGGGTAAGGAAAATCTGCTGGTGAGCTTTGGGCAAACGCCTTCAGCCAGAAAGACTCTCCCTTGGCAAGCTGCATGGTTTGCGCAGACATGCGTGTCTGAAGACCATCAGGAAGCGCGGGAAGAACGCGTCCCGCAACAATTGCCGTCGGCATGACTGACTCGCGGCCTATGCCCGACGTCTCAACCAGAACGTCGTCATCTGCAGTCGCGATCCTGAGCGTGTTGCCGTCAGCACTCAACACGGTGCCCGGCGCCGAGGATGACGATTTGTCTGTAACGCGCAATGACCGGATCCAACCCACGCTGTCGCCCAGGTAAATTTTTGGAAGCGTCAGCGGGTTGGGATACTGACCAAAGTCGAGCGCCCGTACCAGCGCGCCCAGCTCACTGGCCGGACGTCGAAAGTCCAGGGTACCCCATGCATCAGGTCGAAGATTTTTCGCAAAGTAGCTGCGCTCGCCGGCTTGCGGCGTCAGAAGAAGCTCGCCTTTAGCCAAGTCTTGCGCGATTGAGACAAAGGCCTCAAGCCCGGCCTCATAGCATCGCGCATTCAAACTGAGCGCAGTATCACCGTCAACAATGTCGAAGCTGGCCTGACGAACGATGCGTCCAGCATCAACAGCAGCCAGCATCTCGTGCCAGGTCACGCCATGCGTCTTTTCCTGCGCCATGAGCGCCCAGGAGGTGGCGTTCAGTCCCGCATAACGCGGCAACAGCGCATCGTGAAAATTGATAGCGAGCCTTTGCGCCTGTTTAATCAACTCAGCAGGTAACACTTCCAGATTGGCCACGCTGAAAAGATAGTCAAATTCAAGCGCTGGCATGGCCAGGCTGCTTCCCGACTCCATCACGATGCATTTAAATCCCTGCCTACCCGCCCATTCAAGAATGTCCGGGTTGTGGCTTGCAACTGCCCGGACAGCATGCCCGGCTTTCGTAAAGGCATCCGCGCACTGAATCAAAAGACTTCCGTTGCCAACGAATACCGCATTTGTTTTAATCATTAACTGCTACTTTCTGGCGTTCAAACCGAAACAATATTGACGACGCCGTTATCTTGGTGGCGCTTCCTTCGCATGGAAATATCGTCTTTCTTCCTGCACTTGCTGATTCCGGAAAACGACCCGGCATCCGTCCGACCCGACCAGTCCCGTGGGTACTGCTGCACAAGCGAAATCATGCAGCCCCTGGGAGCCTGAATCCTCGACACGCTTGCGTAGGGCAGACGACGACAGTCCCCGGCGTTTCCTTCAAGCGTTATCTCAAAGGTTCCCGCACCATTTTTCTCGCAGCAAATGCGCGGGTTATCCGGCGACAGACCTTTTCCTGCAGCCTTCCAGAAAGCTTCAAGGGCGGTCCAGTAGAAAAAGAATTGCGCAGCCGGGTCCGTCCCCAGTTCTTCAACTCGCTGACTGACGCCAGGCAGCACGACGTAGGGCTCCAGCAAATCAAAGTCGGGCTTCGTCGGCACAACACATTCAACGTCAATACCCACCCGGCCGATGCCAGTCACTGCAATCGCAACCAGGTCACGCGTATGGGCGTGGCTGAAATAAACCTTGCGTGTACCCGGCCACATCAGCACCGGCTCACCGCTGCTTTGCTTGGTCAGCACCAGACGGACTGGATCCACCCCAAGAAAATCTCCCAGCGCGACACGCCGCAATCCGTGCGCGACGACATACGCGCGGCGATCACTTCCAAAACGAAACTTCGATGCCCGCTCGATCTCGCCTGCGTCCAACGTGAGTTCCAGGGAACGCATTTGCTCGACACCGACTTCCTGCGGCCTTGCAATCCACACTTTTGCCTTCTCGGATTCCATAAAAAAACGCCCTTTTTTCTGCATAACTTTCAATCTGATTTGGCAATCATTTCATTCAAAATAAGAACGCAATCCCACTGCAATAAAATGTTACATATCAGGCGACTTGTCTGTAGGACTGCAGCGTTTACGCCTGTAAAAAAATGGATGGAATGACTCGCAACACCCATGACCGGGCAAGTTTTGCCGCTTGCAATCTGCCCGATTTGATCGAACTGGCAGCTATCGCTTAACGCGACGAACACTGCCCTTCAAATGATTCGATACCGATTCATCATGGACATTCAACTGCCCCTTCCACGTCTCATACTTTGCACAGCTTTCCCTAAGTGCTCCGCTGCATTTTTTTTGCAGACGACAAGGCTGGCGCTCGTGCGTTGGGCCACGTGATAGCCCGTTGCGGATGACCACGCTGTACTGCCGCGCTGCATTGCTCATCATGACCACACTCATCACCGCCTGTGCATCCCAACCATCGGCGCCGATTTCCGCATTGGCACCGCTGGGCACATTGCGCGCGGCCATCAACATCGGTAATCCGCTTCTGGCGACCAAAGATGCCAACCACCGGTGAGGCGCGCGGCGTCTCTGTTGACTTGGCGCGCGAACCTGGGCGTCGTCTGGGGGTGTCGTCAGCACCTCGCAGCCGCTGGCGTCAAGCGCCGGCCTGTTGATGCCGGCACGCAGCGCTAACGCGGTGCTGACCACCGCCATCACGCTGACCGCGGTTGAACTGTGCATGAACGGCATTGGCGACGATGCATTTGCGATTATCCGGAACGGCAACAAGATGCATGGGCTCAATGCCTGGGTACGCGCACCTGCGCAATAGACGCCTGAATACTTTTCTCGCTATGAAACGGGTCAAAGTCTTTGATATTGCGCGTCACCAGCGCCAGGTTGTCAGTTAGCGCGGTGGCCGCAATCAGGTTGTCGACGCTGATCGCACGAACACGGGCTTACCCCACCCACCGCCGCGCATTGCGCCAGATTTCCATCCATGGGCTAAACCCGCTCGCATCGCCAGAAGTCCAGCTCATCTGGATGT
>JANPFZ010000444.1:0-12723 GCA_031423655.1 Polaromonas sp. | reverse complement strand
AGCAGCGGCGCCGACAACAGATCGACGCGGTGCGTGTCACCGATGCGGTCCACCAGCGCGCCGGCCAGAGCAGCCAGCACCGGCAGCGCCATGCCCAGCGCACGCAGGGTTCCGCGTGGCTTGACCACCGCTGCAAACGCGGGCGCACGCTCGGTCATTTTTTTGAGGATTTGCTCAGCCCGCTTTTCCAGAAACAGCGCCGCAGTCACCGCTGATTTACGGTCAGCGGCCTCCCACTGGGCCAGTTCTCGGGCGCTCTTGCCCGCGTAGAGGCGGTCGTCTTCGCTCAAGACCTGACGACCGATATCGGCGTTTTCAATCGCGCGCATCAGCACGACTTTTCGCGCTGCGCCTTCATTCATGGAGCCCCTGATGTGGTTGATCGCGCATCGGCCTGGTGCAGGTGTGGAGACACCTGTTTTTAGCATAGCGCGAATTGACAGGGCCTGAGGCGTGTCATCGCTTTGGAAACTTGGATCTTGATCGGCAGCGAAAGTAGCGCGGCGGTAATCCTGTCGCCAACAGAGGCGCCGCCGCCCTCCTTGGTTAAAAAAACTAAAGCAAGGCGCCGGCGAGGCTGGATACAAGAGTCAGGCGGCGCTCTTCATCGTCGCCAGGTCGATCACAAACCGGTACTTCACATCGCTTTTGAGCATGCGCTCAAAAGCCGCTTCGATCTCGTCCATGCGGATCATCTCGATGTCGGAGACGATGTTGTGCTTGGCACAAAAATCCAGCATCTCCTGCGTCTCTTTGATGCCGCCAATCAATGAACCGGCCAGGCGGCGACGCTTCATGATGAGGTTAAAGACGCCGGGTGACGGGTGCGGGCTGGCCGGCGCGCCAACCAGGGTCATCGTGCCGTCGAGCTTGAGCAGCAGCAGAAACGCGTCGAGGTCATGCGGTGCAGCAACGGTGTTGAGGATGAAGTCGAAACTGCCGGTATGCGCAGCCATTTCTTCGGCGTTTTTTGAAACCACAACTTCCTTCGCGCCTAGCCGTAGCGCATCTGCACGCTTGCCGGCACTTGTCGTGAACAACACCACGTGCGCGCCCATCGCCGCAGCAATCTTCACGCCCATGTGGCCGAGGCCGCCCAGGCCGACGATACCGACTTTGTGACCGGCGCCAACGCCCCATTGGCGCAGCGGCGAATAGGTGGTGATACCGGCGCAGAGCAAGGGTGCCACCGCTGCCAGTTTTTTTTCATCGTGCGAGATGCCAAGTACGAACGATTCGCGCACCACGATGCGGTTGGCATAACCGCCGTAGGTATTGGCGCCAGTGCCCTGTTGGGGCCCGTTGTAGGTGCCGGTAAAACCGTTGTCGCAATATTGCTCCAGCCCGTCGGCGCAGGGCTTGCAGTGCTGGCAGCTGTCAACCATGCAGCCTACGCCCACCAGCTCGCCGACCTTAAATCTGCTGACCAGGTCGCCCACGGCGGTGACACGGCCAACGATTTCATGGCCGGGCACCGAGGGGTAAACCGTGCCGCCCCATTCATCCCGCACCGTGTGCAGGTCGGAGTGGCACACGCCGCAAAAAAGAATGTCGAGCGCAACATCGGTGGGGCCCGGCGCGCGACGTTCAAAAGTGAATGGCGCGAGCGGCGTGGTGGGGGATTGGGCAGCGTAACCGTGGGCTTGTGGCATGAAAATGGGGGTGTTCAGAAATGTGGAGGCGCGGCGGCAGACAGTTGCGAGCGCCTTTGTTGAATGAAAGATGATGGTAGTAGGCGGGTCGCTGCAGCGTGAAAAGTTGAGTCACTCACCGCATGCGCCACAGGGTTATTCGCTCGCGAGATCGCGCGCTGGGTTGCGGCATGAAAAGGGCAAAGCGCGTGCGGGTGAGCCGCGTTGATGACGGTTCGCAAGGGCTCCGTTTTTGTGTTCGGGCGTAACAAACAGGCCCGCATTTGCCTGCGGGCTCAAGAAGGCATAAAGTTAAAGTCCCAACGAAAGACCATCATGGCAACCAGCAGTTTTCTCGGCGGCCAGCACCTTCCCGAACACGTGCGGGGAAAAGACACCAATGCGCTCGGACCGAGCGATAACTCCGACAGCGGCAGTGACGCGCAGGGGGCTTACGGCGACGAGGAAATGTCAAGCGACAGCGACGCTGCAGGCACCGGCGAACGCGCATCGGTCGGCCCCGGCCTGGACTCATTCGACGCGGACATCCTGCCCGACCATATTGAAGGGGAAGAGGACGAGTCCGCTTCAGAAGATGCAACGGGCGACCTTGAAACTGCTGCCGATGTGCATGACCTGGCGGCAGAAGAATCGGATGACGACGAAGAGGCCTAATGGAGCATCGCGGCGGCGAGGGGCGGTGGTCTGGAGCCGAGAAAATGCAAAATTGGGCTTTTGAACCGTTCATATAAAGAAGTGGGCCGCAAGCGGCCCACCTTTGCTTTCGCTTCCATCCGGTGAATACATCAAACCCCGGCGGAGCCCGGCAACTTTGAAATCAATTTAATTCTTTATTTAACCGGTATCACCACGATGTTGCCGCTTTCCGTCTGCGGCTGGATTCGTATCGTGGCGGCATCGGCGGGTACGACGACCGTTTCGACCTGGCGGATGACACCGCCGCCAGCGACGCTGCCCGCAGCGTCGCCGTAGCCAGTGATGCGGGCCTGGCAGGCGATCAGCTCTTCGCCCTGAAACACGTCGCAGCGGGACAGCGCGTTTTGCTTGAAACCGCCACCGCTGTTGTCAACTTTGCCGGCGCGCTTGGCAGCGTTGGCGTTTCTTACTTCGGTCATGCAGGTCTGGCGGTCTTGCTGGGTTTTGCCGCTGTTGCACGCGGCCAACTCGCTCTGTGCATCGCCGGTTGCGTCAATGCCGGTGGTGCCCGAGGCGATCTGTGCAGAAGCGGCAGTCATCACACCAAAGGTAAATAAAACAAAGGCCGTCACGCTGGCAGCCAAGCGAAGAACATGTGACTTGGACGTCAGCTGATGGTGCTGTCGACTATTGGGTAAGGGAAATGAATGTGTCATGGTCAAACTCCTTTTTGAGTCCATGACGCCAATGTCAGTCAACTGCAGAGTCGCCAATGAAAGCAAACCGGGCGGTAGGCCGGTGTGTGGCGCTTGTTCCGCTGTAGGACACGCCCTTCACCGGAGCGGATTCTGGCTACATCGACCAGATGCGAGGAGCCGGCGACGCCAGGCTCCAGAAGTGACTACGCCACGCCTGCCAGACTTGGCGCAGCAGCCCCATTGCGGGTTCCACCACGGGCGCCAGCACGCGAAGCACCACGACCTGGCCGTCCGGGCTGGTGGCGCCCGCAGTGGCCTGCAGCGGATGTGCCGCAACAATGTCGCGCGCGCAGTCGAGCGCCTGCTGGCGCCGCTGGCGGTGCAGCTTGCTGCCGGCCACAAAAAAGAGCGAGGCGATGCAGCGCTGGCCGGCCAGGCCCAGCGGGCTGTCCATCAGCAGCTTGTCATGCGCGCGCAGGTAGGCGCGCTCCAGCCACACACCCGGCACGTCGATGTGCTGGCAGAATTGGCCCTGCTCGAACGGTTGATTGGCGCCGGGCAGGCCCAGCGCGGTGACGTCCCAGCCGATCAACTCGGCGCCAGGCTCGAGTGCCATCGTCAGGCGGTTTTCGGCCAGGCAGCCGCTGTAGCAGATCGACTCCAGCGGCAACCATTCCATTCGCGCGCCGGAGTGCAACGACAGATGCGCGCGCTGCAGCGCGGGCGCCGTTGCCGAGCGATAAAAACGTGTGGCGCCGGGTGTGGTTAGCAGCGCATGCGCGCCGGGGCCGACCTGGAACCTCAAGTCCAGCATGTCGCCGCCCACCAGACCGCCGGGCGGATGCACGATCACGTTGTGACAGATGCCCGGGCCTTCGGGGTACAGGCTTTGCAAAATGCGCAGCGGGCCGCTGTGCGAAAAGCGCGCAAGCGTCTTGTCTGCCTGCAGCGTGTAGTCGATATCAAGGGTCGCGTACCAGCTCATGCGGACCCGTCTAGCCGCATGACCAGCAATCTTGATGCTATTAATAAAATAGCTGCTTGCGTATGTATTACCTGGGCTGGAGGCACATTTTGCACAAATACTAGGCGCTTGCAGCCTTTTCGCGGGCTTCATTCACGCGCAGCGCCAGGTGGCTGAGCGCTTCTTGCACCTGGTCAACCAGCACCAGGCACAGGTCGCCCGGCTGCAATCGTTCCAGCGCGGTGTCGATGGCCAGAAACTCGCCACGAACTTCATCGATGCGGCGGCATCGGCTGGCGCTTGCCAGACCTTTCCGCAGCAGCTTCATCACCTCACCATCAGGCCGGCCGCGCTGGGCGGCATCCTGGTAAAGAATGACGTCGTCGAACGCGGCGCCAAGAATGACGGTCTGGTCGGTGATGTCGCTGTCGCGGCGGTCACCAGCGCCGCTGATGACCACGCTGCGGCGCTGGTCGCTGGATGTCGGCATGGCGTTGACGGCCGCCACCAGCGCACGCATGGCGTCCGGGTTGTGGCCGTAGTCGGCAATCAGCGTGGCGCCCTGGTAGTCCATCACAT
Organism: Polaromonas sp.; assembly: GCA_031423655.1. GTDB lineage: Bacteria > Pseudomonadota > Gammaproteobacteria > Burkholderiales > Burkholderiaceae_C > Polaromonas. Next base: position 8,194 of record JANPFZ010000444.1, on the reverse strand, counting down.
TGAAGCGGCCCGGCGCGTTCAAGGCGTCGGCGGAAAAACTCGCCAGTCCGCTTTTCACGGTCTCCCAGTTCACACCGGCAGCCCAGGCCGCAGCTACAGCGGCCATGACGTTTTCGACCTGAAAGTTGATGGCGCCACCTCGCGTCAGCGGCACGCCCTGAAGCGGGATGCGCTCGACCCGCGCACCTTCCGCAGCCACCAGCATCAAGCCATCGACATAGACCACGCGATGGCCCTGCGCGCGGTGCGTGGCCATCAGCGGGTGGTGCCGGTCAGCGGCAAAGAAAATGATTTTCCCGGGGCAGGCCGCCGCCATGTCGGCGACGATGGGGTCTGCGGCATTCAAAACCGCGTAGCCGTCAGGGGCCACGTTCTGCACGATGACGCGCTTGAGCACGGCCAGGTCTTCTACAGTGGTGATGTAGTTCAGCCCGAGGTGGTCGCCGCTGCCGATGTTGGTCACCACGGCGACTTCACAGCGGTCGAAACCCAGGCCCTCGCGCAGCACACCGCCGCGTGCAATTTCAAACACCGCCGCATCGACATCGGGGTGCATCAGCACGCTGCGCGCGCTTTTGGGGCCGCTGCAGTCGCCGCTGTCGGTCTGCCGGCCGTTGACCCAGACGCCGTCAGTGTTGGTCATGCCAACGCGCAGGCCGTGGGCCGCCATCAGGTGGGCGATCAGGCGCGTCGTGGTGGTTTTGCCGTTGGTGCCGGTTACCGCAACGACGGGTACGCGGCCGTTGTCACCGGGCGCATACAGCTCGTTGATCATGGCGGCGCCGACCGCGCGGCCCTTGCCATAAGAGGGCGACAAATGCATGCGCAGACCCGGCGCCGCATTGACTTCGACGACGCCGCCGTGCTGAGATTCAAGCGGGCGCAGCATGCTTTCGCAAACCAGATCGACGCCGCAGATATGCAGGCCGACCATCTGCGCCGCTGCCACCGCGCGTGCTGCCACGGCGGGGTGAACGTCGTCGGTCACATCAGTGGCGGTACCGCCGGTGCTCAGGTTCGCGTTGTTACGCAAAATCACGCGCTTGCCCCGGGCCGGAATCGATTCGGGTGTAAAGCCCTGCAGTTCGAGGCGGGCTACCGCGATGTCGTCAAACCTGATCTTGGTGAGCGACGTGGAATGCCCTTCGCCGCGCCTCGGGTCCTGGTTGACGATGTTGACCAGCTCACGCACGTTGTGCCGGCCATCGCCGACAACCTGAGGCGGGTCGCGCCGTGCCGCAGCGACCAGTTTGTCGCCTACCACCAGCAGGCGAAAGTCACTACCGGGCAAAAACTTTTCGACGATCACCTCGCCGTGCCCGGCCGCAGCTTGATAGGCGGCATCGAGATGTTCGCGGGTATCGATGTTGACCGTGACGCCTTTGCCCTGGTTGCCGTCCTGCGGTTTGACAACCACCGGAACGCCGATTTCGAGCGCGGCAGCCCAGGCGTCGTCGGAGTCAGTCACGGGCCGGCCCATGGGCACTGGCACGCCAGCGGCACGCAGCAGTTTTTTGGTCAGGTCTTTGTCCTGGGCAATCGATTCGGCCACGGCACTGGTGGCATCCACCTCGGCCGCCTGAATGCGACGCTGCTTTGAGCCCCAGCCGAACTGCACCATGCTGCCCTTGGTCAGGCGCCGATAGGGAATGCCGCGTGCCACGGCGGCATCGACGATAGCGCCGGTGCTGGGGCCCAGGCGTTCGGCTTCATCGAGTTCCTTGAGTTGCCCAATGGCGGCGTCAAGATCAAAAGCAGTTTCATTCAGTGCGGCGTGGATCAATGCCTGGGCGTGTTCCAGCGCCATCCGGCCGACAGCTTCTTCGCTGTATTCGACGATCACCTGAAAAGTTCCCGGCTCCAACGTGGCGGCGGTGCGGCTGAACGTGATGCGGCAACCGGCAGCGGCCTGAAACTCAAAGGTGGCGTACTCAAGTACGCTGGCCAGCGACACAGCGCGCTGCGAGCCCGACGGACTGAGTACACCGAGCCCCGGGAACAGCGCACGTATCCGGGCTTCAAAGCCTTTCAGATCGGCGATGCTGCATTCATCAAGGCTGCAAGCAACGACGGCTTCGAGCGCCGTGTGGCGGCTCCAGAGGTTGGGGCCGCGAAGGGCGCGGACACGAGAGACTTCCATCAGACGGCTCCTGCAGCAGCTTTGTCGACAGGGCCAAAGGCTTCAATGCCGGCGCCTATCAGATTAAGGGGAATACCCAGCGCCCATGCGGCGCCGGTGGCTGCCAGCAATGCATCGTCAGAAATATCGCCGCGCTGGTGTCGGCTGCGCCAGCCCGCCAGTTTGCCCAGACCCGGCAAGAACGCTTCGCTGGCACCCGTCGCCAGCACGATCTGGTCCTGGCGCACGAACAGGGCGCGTCCGTCTTTTTCACGATGCGCCGCAAGCGCTGGCGCATTCAGATCGGCGCTATAGAAAATAACTTCACCGTCGCAAAGCGTCTGCATATTTGCCAGTTCAGGTGGCGACGCATTCAGTACCGCCGCGCCGCCGGTCAACACGGCATCGACCTGCGCGCGCAGCACGCGGAACATCTGCGATTCTTCGGTGATGTCGAATTCGGCCAGGTCGGCGGAACCACCCAGATCAGTGACGACGCCAATCTGACAACGGTCGTAAGCCAGGCCGTTGCGCAAAATCGATTCAGCGCCGTTTTCAAACACAGCCGCCTGCACCGAACGGTTCATCAGCAGCCTCTGGCCGGCTTCCCAGTGCGCGCTGTGGGTGGTGTCAATACAGCGCTGGTCTAGGAAAAGGCCGTCGGCGCAGGCCAGACCGGTGTGGCGGCCCGACAGGTGCAGCAGCCACGCCACCAGACGCGCAATGCGCTGGCCGCCAACAGCCCCGGCAATGCCGACCAGCGGAATGCGGCCGCTCTGGAGTTGATGTGCGCCTTCTTTTTTACCGTGCTCAGTCGTTTCGGGAAACAGGTGCTCGCAAATGGCCCGACCCACCGGACGCGGGGCACCGACAGCCGGCTTCAAGTGCATCAGCAGTCCAGGGCCGGCGTTGACCTCAACCACCGCGCCGCCCTGGCTCTGCAGCGGACGCGAAATGTCCTGCGCCACCACATCCACACCGGCGATGTCCAGGCCCACCACGCGCGCGGCCAGCGACACGATATGGTCGACTTCCGGGTGTACGTCGTCGGTGCAGTCGATGGACACATTGCCATTGCGCTGAATCAGCACTTCGCGGCCGGCGGCAGGTACTGCCTGCGGCGTCAAACCCTGGCGCTGCAGGTCAAGGGCGATGGCGCCGTCTTCTTCGGTCTTGATGCGGCCGAGTGGAAAGCCTTCGTCTATGCCGCGCCGTGGGTCGGTATTAAGCTGGGCATCGACCAGCTGGATAACCGTTGAGGTGCCGTCACCGGTGACCCAGGCGGTCTCGCCCCGGGCAGCCGCCACCACGCGCCCGCCGACCACCAGCAGGCGGTGCTCGTGGCCGCGCACGAAGCGCTCGACCATCACGTCGCTGCCATGCGGTGCGGCAAAGCGGAAGGCGTCTTCCACATCTTTCCGGTTCATTAAATCCAGCGACACGCCGCGGCCGTGGTTGCCGTCAGAGGGTTTGACGACTACGGGCAAGCCGATCTCTTGCGCGGCCTGCCAGGCCGCCGCTGCGCTGGTGACAATTTCGCCTTCGGGCACCGGCACACCACAGGTGGCCAGCAGGCTTTTGGTCAGGTCTTTGTCGTGCGCAATACCTTCGGCAATCGCGCTTGTCATGTCGGTCTCGGCGGTCCAGATGCGGCGCTGGCTGGCGCCATAGCCCAGCTGAACCAGGTTGCCGTCGTTCAGTCGAATATGCGGAATGCGCCGCTCGGTGGCCGCAGCCACGATGCAGGCGGTGCTGGGCCCCAGGTAGCAGTCATCTACCTTGGTCCGAATTTTTTCAATGGCGCTGGCGACTTCAGCCGCGCCGTAGGGCTGGGCGTTGATGGCGGCCATCAACAGGCGGTGGCCTTCGGCAAGCGCGGTACGGGCAACCTGTTCGTCTCTGGCCCGGAACACCATTCGGTATACGCCTGTGCGGGACGTACTGCGCGTCTGGCCAAAGCCGGTCGGCATGTCGGCCAGGTTCAGCAGTTCGATCACCACGTGTTCCAGCACATGGCCGGTCCAGGTGCCTTCGTGTAGCCGTTCCAGAAAACCACCGGGTTCCCCCACGCCGCAGGTGTGTTCCAGCAGCGCAGGCAGCAAAGTGACGAGGCGGTCATTGAAGCCTGGCAGCAAGTTGGTGGGGAAGTCTTCCAGCCCGCCCAGGTCAAGCCAGACTTCTAGCACCGGCCGATAAGTCCAGATATTCGGGCCGCGCAAATAATTGATGCGCAGCAGTTCGATGTCGGCGTGAGTCCTAATTTCTAGCATTTTTTTGTTTTTTCAGGCATCCCGTTGTGCCGCACAGATTGACCCGCGTCACACTCGAATCGGGTTTGAGCAGCGGCAGACGTGTCACTTGCAAAATTTTTTGTCTCAAGTACGGGGTGATTTTTTCCGGCAAATTTATGTCCTGGCTTATTTCTTCTCGCTGTTGGGCAGTGCAAAATCCGCCGCCACTCGCAGGTACCGGCCGGTCAGGCCCGGCTTCGGTGAAAATCGGAATTCGCCTTGTCGGTTGCCAGGCCCGCAGGCCCGTTAATAGCTAAATTACCAGCGTTTGCCGGCAACACGTCAATGAGCGGAGTCAAATAAATCAAAACCAACATGCAACACAAGCATCCGCCTGTCAGTCCCGCCGCTACCCATCTCGTCAACCCGTGTGCTGATTCCGTGCTGGAAGGGCTCGCATCCCAACTTGCAAATCAAGAGAACGTTCTGTGTACTCTGGCGGTTGACCTGAACCTGGAACTGCACTTTTCCAGGGGACTGGTGGCGCTGACAGACCGGCGGCTGCTGGCTTTCAGTGAGCCGGGTGGCTGGACCCGCTGGAACCTGTTGACGCCGACTGGCATGCCTGTGGCTGGCCTGCGTTTGCGCCATTTCGACCACGCCGGCGTCGGAACGCTGGAGCTTCACGACGAGCACCGCCGGCTGGCCAGCTGGCGCTTCACGCTCGGCGCGAACACGCAGGCGCTGCGGCTGGTGCGGCTCTTTGCCCAGCAACGAGCTTCAGAAAGCCACGCCGCCTTTTCGGGCGTGCTACCCGGTGCGGATGCTGACATCGCAATGTGCCCGGAATGCGATTTGCCGCTGCCGGCAGACAGTGAAGAGTGCCCCGCCTGCGCGCGCGAGCTGCATACCCCGCCATCGACTTGGGTGCTGCTTCGCTTGTGGCGATTTGCGCAGCCTTACCGGTGGCAGCTTCTTGCCGGGTTTTTATTGACGCTGGCCTCGACGGCCGCGACGCTGGTGCCGCCCTACCTGACGATTCCGCTGATGGACGACATCCTGATTCCGTTTCAAAACGGCCAGCAGATCGAGCCATCCAAGGTTGCGTGGCTGCTGGGCGGGTTGCTGGCGTCTGCGGTGCTGGGCTGGGCGCTGAACTGGGCGCGCACCTATTTGCTGGCGCTGGTGTCTGAACGCATAGGCGCCGATTTGCGCACCGCCACCTTCGACCATCTGCTGGAGCTGTCGCTGGACTATTTTGGCGGCAAACGCACCGGTGACTTGATGGCCCGCATCGGCTCCGAGACCGACCGCATCTGCGTCTTCCTGTCGCTGCATGCGCTCGACTTCGCCACCGATGTGTTGATGATCATCATGACCGCCGTGATTCTTTTCTCCGTCAATCCGTACCTGGCGCTGGTCACGCTGCTGCCGCTGCCCTTCATTGCCTGGATGATTCATGTGGTGCGCGACAAACTGCGCACCGGTTTCGAAAAGATAGACCGGGTCTGGTCTGATGTGACCAATGTGCTGGCCGACACGATTCCCGGCATCCGCGTGGTCAAGGCCTTCGCGCAGGAAAAGCGTGAAGCGCAGCGCTTCCGCGAAGTCAACCACCACAACCTGGTGGTCAATGACAAGCTCAACAAAACCTGGTCGCTGTTCACGCCGTCGGTGTCGCTGCTGACCGAAATCGGTTTGCTGGTGGTCTGGGCGTTTGGCATCTGGCTGATTGCGCGGCAGCAAATCACCGTCGGCGTGCTGACGGCCTTCATCGCCTACATCGGCCGCTTTTATGGCCGGCTGGATTCGATGAGCCGCATCGTCTCGGTCACGCAAAAAGCGGCGTCGGGAGCCAAGCGTATTTTCGACATTCTTGACCATGTCTCGAACGTGCCCGAGCCCGCGCAGCCGGTGAAGATTGACGCGCTGCAAGGGCGCATCGACATGAAGGGCCTGGGTTTCCGATACGGCAACCGTTCTGTTATTCGCGGGCTTGACCTGCAGATCGAACCCGGCGAAATGATCGGCCTGGTCGGCCACAGCGGTTCCGGGAAAAGCACGCTGGTCAATCTGATCTGCCGCTTTTATGACGTCTCCGACGGGGCCATCAGTGTGGACGGCACCGATATTCGCCGCTTCTCGGTAGCCGACTACCGGCGCAACATCGGTCTGGTGCTACAGGAGCCTTTCTTGTTCTTTGGCACCATCGCCGAAAACATCGCCTACGGCAAGCCCGGTGCCACGCGCTTTGAGATCGTCGGCGCCGCGCGCGCTGCCCACGCACATGAGTTTATTTTGCGGCTGCCGCAAGGGTATGACTCGCTGGTCGGTGAACGCGGCCAGGGTTTGTCGGGTGGTGAGCGCCAGCGCATCTCGATTGCGCGCGCGCTGCTGATCAACCCGCGCATTTTGATTCTTGACGAGGCGACGTCGTCGGTTGATACCGAAACCGAAAAGGAAATCCAGCGCGCGCTCGACAACCTGGTGCAGGGCCGCACCACGATTGCGATTGCGCACCGCCTGTCAACCTTGCGCAAGGCAGATCGCCTGGTCGTGATGGACCGGGGGCAGGTCGTTGAGGTCGGCCCGCACGATGAACTGATGGCGAAACAGGGCGCGTACTGGCGGCTGTATGAAGCACAGGCGCGGCAGGTCGATAGCGAGAACGGCCTTGAGCTTGAGGACGGCCGGCAAACGCAGATTGCGCTGGTGGCCTCGCAGCTGTCGCACATGGCTCAGCACGCCGCGCAACAGGCAGGTAACCCATGAATATGGATCAAGGCAAAACGATGACTTCCGTGTGGTTTCAATTGCAGAGGCGGCCGACCGGTCAACTCGTGCTGATTGATGCGGAAGGCGAAGCGCATGTCGGCGTGGTGCCCGTGCGCGCCTTTCCGCTGGCCGCGCCCGACGAAGGCATTTCCCTCGTCAGCACCGAAGGCCATGAGCTGGCGTGGATAGAGCAATTGCAAGCCTTGCCTCCGGACATGCGAACGCTGCTTGAAGAAGAGCTGGCGCTGCGTGATTTCGTCCCCGAAATATCGCGCCTGCAAAGCGTGTCAACTTTCGGCACACCCAGCGTCTGGACGGTAGAAACTGACCGCGGCGTGACGTCGTTCATCCTGAAGGGCGAAGAAGACATTCGCCGCCTGGGCCGCAACGCGCTGCTGATCGCAGGCAGCGAAGGCGTGCAATACAGCGTGCGCGACATGACGGCGCTTGACCGCGCGTCGCGGCGCTTGCTGGAGCGATTTTTGTAGTTTTATTGCTATAAAAACAGGAGCTTTTTGCGCAGGCAATACATGGGCTTGAGGCTTGTCTGATACTTAAAATCTAATGAAGAACGACCGCGCCAACGGCCGATGGTAGAGTAGCTTAACTGGAGACTGACGCCATGACACGCCATCCCGAGACGAACCGTTATCGACAGGTTCTCGCGATACTCGCACTCGCCATCGTTGCCTTGAGCGCTCATGCCGCCCCCGCCAATTGGCAGGACGATCTGCAGCCTATCGCTGCGGGCGACTGGAGCCAGGAACGGGCTGCCCATCTACTCGAGCGCGTAGGCTTTGGCGGCACGCCGGCCGAAGTCGCCCGCCTCGCTGCGATGTCCTCTCGCCAGGCCGTGCAGTCGCTGGTGCGCTATCAGCGCATGGCCAACTCATTGCCGCCGTTTGACCCGTCCGGCGTACACGACGCGGGGCTGGAGCCGTTCGCAAGCTCGCGTCCGGCGGCTACCAATCAGGCCCGCGACACCGGCGAGGCCTTGGGCGTGAAGGTCAAGCCAGCCGGCAACCGCCGCATGCAACAAGTCGCCGATCGTTTTTTATATTGGCGGCGC
>JANPFZ010000443.1:0-3696 GCA_031423655.1 Polaromonas sp. | reverse complement strand
GAAACGGCCAGACCCTGCGGCGTGATGCCACCGGTGAATTCGAGGCCAATGTGGGTGAGAATTCCTGCCGGAGTGCTCGGGTTTTGATTGATGCGGAACACTTCGACCTTGTCAGAATGCAACTGCGAGACGAAGAGCAGGTCGCCCTTCACGAACAGTTGTTCCGGCCCGCTGCCGCGGATGATCTTTTGCCCCGCCTGATGATCGCCGAGATCGAACAGCTGCCCGGGAACCGCGATGATGGATTGATCTCGCTCGAAGTCCACATAGCGGTAGACGAACTGGTTCGTCGCTGTGTCAAAGACGTTCAGCTCGCTGCCAAGGTCATCAAAGGTGGTGGCCTGCGTCGCATCGGACATCACCGGCGTGTAGCCGAGCGGCTGGCCGGTGTTGCGGATGGCCACGCCGTTGACGATCTTCGGCAGCCCGTGGCCGGTCTCGGGCTCATTGAGCACGCTGTTGGTGGAATGACCAGCCACGATGCCCCAGCGCCCCGCGATCTTGACGTCGGTGGCCAGCCCGCCCACCGGCATGGTCTTGACGAGCACATTGGCATCGCGCGCGATATTGATCACGGCAATGGTGTGCCCCAGCGTATTGGCCACGTAGAGCGTCGCTCCATCCGCGCTGATCGTCAGGTCGCGGGGATTCGTGCGGTCCAGCTCCGTGTTGCCAGTCGGGATCTGCGCGAGCTGCGTGAACGTCGGGCTGGTCGGGCCACGGTCGATGCGAAACGCGCGTACCTGATCCTTCACGCGGTCGGTCATGTAGAGGCGCGTGCCGTCGGCATTGAACACCAGCTCTTCGCCGTAAAAGCCGGTCTCGAACTGGCCGATCACGGCATCGCTAGCGGTATCAATAACGCTAGCGAAGTTGGCGTACTGATTCACGACCACGGCGTAGGCGCGCGGATAGATCGCGGCGTTAGCAGGCGCAACTTCGATCGCGACCGGACGTGTGCCACTGGGCTGGCCGGCTTCGCTCAGGCTGATCCAGCGCAGCACACGCCGCGACCCGGTATCAACGGCGGCGACGCGCCAGTCGGGGTAGCCCTCGCGTCCGGGCAACGTGACGTAAAGCTTTTTGCCATCAGGCGTCAGCGCCAGCGCGTTCGGCCAGCTGCGAAACGGCTGCTTTACGAACGGCCAATGCTGGCTGCCACTCTTGACTTCCGGGTTGTTCGGGTCGATGCGCGTGTCGGGATCTGGACGCCCATTGAAGTAGTCGACACCAAACTGGATTTTCGTAAATCTGTCCATGCCGGCGCGGGGCCCAGCCGCCTCGGCGCCGACAAGCTGCTTGACCGGATCGTCGCCCGGCCCGGTGATGATCTCGCCGCGAGAATTGGTCTTCACCGGTCCGGTAAAGAGACGCAGACTAAACGGTGCCTCAGGCAACGCTGGTGCCAGCACCAGGCGCTGGAATGAAGTCGGTGGCACCACGGACGCGGCTGCGACACCCTCTCGAACCACCCATGTGGTCAGCGCGACAACGCAGACCGACGCCATAACGGGGAACCATCGCGCCAGAGACAGCGCACCGCGCTGCCTGGACCTCAGCTGCGCTGTTTCACTCACGACGTTCAGCCTTAGGTTTGAGAGTCTTTTAAATGCGGCCTTGGCGGGCTGATTGAATTTCATTTCTTATCTCTCCTGCAAGAAGTTCAAAGAGCTGACATCCCGTAAACTTTTTCGGACTTGAAGTCGGACTTGGTTTACCAACAAGGTGTGCGCTGGGTTTTCCCCCGATCGCATGAGGAAAAACCGTTACCTTTTGTAGGTCATTGCACCCGGTTCGGCAGGTGCCTAATTGTTCGCCGGAGGCACGCGCTCACCCTTCCAGCAAATCGGCGTTGCTCCCGCCTCCGTGGTGTTCCCCGCCACCGACGGCCCGGCGCCAAAGCGGTGCAGCTAATGCAGTCCGCCCGTTTTCGATGCGGGTCTGGCGTTCCGGGGTCGACAAGTTCGTCCTTGACTTCCGTCAGGCTGCTCGCTTCGACAGCTGCAGGTGCCGCAATGGCCTGGAATTCCGCGGGTGATGGGTGGTGTGACCCGCTGATCAGCTAGTGGCGGCGGGTCACAGTTCCGAAAATTCTGGTCCAGTCCGGACTTTTTCACGGCGCGCCTGAACCGAACCCACCTGAAAAACCGTGACGAACTTCTTGAAAATCAAAGGCTTATGTGGGTAATCCAGAAACGGCGTGAGCTTGACGCAGAACCAGACCTTCAAGTATCCTGCACGCCATGCGCCACATTGTCCCTGTTGCCCTCATAGCCTTTTCTGCCTTGATGGCGAGCCATGGACATGCAGCGCCCGGCAGTTCTGGCGACGAACTGGACAAACTGCTGGCCGACAAGGGCCTGCTGACGCAGATTGACCAAGTCGGCAAGACCGTGCGCAACAAGGCGTCCGAGCTGGTTGTCGATGCGATGGGATTCCTTGGCGTGCCCTACAAACGCGGCGGCAACACGGCAGAAACCGGTTTCGACTGCAGCGGATTTGTCCGCGCCCTTTACGAACAAAGCGTCGGGCTACTGCTGCCCCGCCGCGCAGAGCAGCAGGCCGCAGTCACCCAGCGCATCGACAGAAACGAGTTGCAGCCCGGCGACCTGGTGTTTTTCAACACCCTGCAGCGCGCTTTCAGCCATGTCGGCATCTATGTCGGCGAAGGCAAATTCATCCATTCCCCCAAGCCCGGCGCGCAGGTTCGCGTCGAAAGCATGGGTGGGAGTTACTGGTCCAGCCGATTTGACGGCGCGCGGCGTGTGGCTGAAGGCGGCAGTCATGTTGGCAACGCAGCGGCGCAGCAAGCCGCGCTGCAGCCGACGAACTGGCAGGCGCCGGTTGCCTTGCCGCAGCCGTTAGTGCAAAGTCAGACCGATTCCTTTTTTCAGGGACCGGATTACTCGCGCTAGCCGGCATACAAGCCACTGTCGCACCATGCGACACGCGACACGTCCTCAAATCCGCCTTGTTCAGTTTGCTCCTACCGACTAAAACGGCAACGCATCCAGGGTCTTGTAGGTGGTTTTGAGCCAGGTCTTCACGCGCTGGCGCTCAAGCATGCCCAGCGCATCAGGGCCACCGCGGTTGTTGATGGCCGCCCAGAAGCTGGCGTTTTGTTTGTCAATCTTTCGCATGCTGGCCTCGTGCAACTGACCGAGTATGATCACGCGGGCACCCAGCGCCAGCGCTTTTTTCAGCGCGGCTGACTCCTCCAGCTGCGAAAAATCAGACCCACGGCCCTGGTTTTTAACGATGAAATAATTCGGCCCGGCGCCAAAGGTGTTGATCAGTCGGTCCAGCAGGTCTACTGAATCCTTGCCTGTATCAGCCACATGCCAGAAATTCACCGTCACACCCATTTCGGCCATCAGCGGCAACAGGTCTGAATCATTGACCCAGCGCGCCAACGGGGAAGCCGTCTGCGCCGCCAGATCAACGATGACGCTTCTTTGCTTCCCGTCAGGCGGTGTTTCCTCAAAAACGCCAGCAATCATGTCCAGACCCTCGTAGGTGTCCACCACCACAGGCCCCGCATGATCCGCATAAAAACGGGTGAACGACGTGTGCGAGCGGTCGGTATCGAAGCCGATGAAGGGATGGTTTTTATCAATGAAATACTGGGCCAGCACGCGCGCGGCGACTGACTTGCCAACGCCACCTTTTTCGCCGCCGATGAAATTGAGTGAGCTC
>JANPFZ010000442.1:0-1612 GCA_031423655.1 Polaromonas sp. | reverse complement strand
GCGGCAAAAAGATAAGGTTTGAGTGCTCAATATCAACCTTAGCCCAGGCAGAACATGCACTAGCAGCTATCAATTCAGTAGCGTCACCCATCAGACCCAGCAAGCGGAATTCAGCGCTCGCGTCCGTCAATCTGGCCTTGGCGCGCATCACAAACATCGACAGGCGTTTCAAGGTTGCCGGCAAAATGTCGCGGCTGCAGACCAGCAATATTTCCCGCTCGCTGCGTTTGAAGACGATGAAGCTGGCCTGCATGCGGCCTTTGGCATTGCAAAAGGCGGCCAGCCTTGCCTCTGGCAGGCCGAGCGACAGCACATCTTGCGTCAGCTGTCCCTGTAAAAAAGTCGCCGCGTCTTCGCCGGTAGCGCGAATCACGCCCAGATGCGTGAGCTCGGCCATGCCGGAAATATCAGGTTGTGCAAGGGCGATAGGTGCGGAGGAGGGGAAGGCAATAGTCATGGGCGGCTTCGGGTTTCTCGGATGCGGCAACGGGAATCGATGTCGATGCAGTAGCCTCAATTATCATGGTGCGGCAGTTTCGGTCTCGATCTAAAAGGCTGTGCTGCAACTCACCTACACAAAAGGTCATTTGCCGGTGCGCCGCATTTTTACAAGTCTGCTGATTTTGATTTTGCTCGCTGGCCTGGGCTTGTTTGGCGGGGCGCTGTGGTGGTTGCATGAACCGCTTCAGCTTCGCCTGCCACCGGAGAGCCAGGTGGTGGACCTTGAAATCGAGCCCGGCACTTCGGCCGCCGGGGTGGCGTCGGCGGTGGTGGCCAGTGGCGTCGACACGCCGGAGCTGCTGCTGCAAACCTGGTTTCGCCTGTCCGGCCAGGCACGGCTCATCAAGGCGGGCAGCTATGAAGTCACGCCCGGGACCACGCCGCGCAAGCTGCTGAGCATGCTGGTGCGCGGCGAGGAAACACTCAAAAGTGTGACCCTGGTCGAAGGCTGGAGCTTCCGGCAGGTGCGTGCGGCGCTACAAAAATCAGAGCTGCTAACGCCCGATTCCGCTGGGCTCAGCCCCGAAATGATCATGGAAAAGCTGGGCCGGCCGGGCGTTCACCCCGAAGGGCGCTTCTACCCGGACACCTACAGTTATTCGAAAGGCAGCAGTGACCTGGCGGTGCTCAAACGCGCCGCCCGCGCCATGGACAAACGGCTGGAAGCGGCCTGGGCACTGCGCAACCCGGACACGCCCTTGAAGACGCCCGAACAGGCGTTGATTCTGGCCAGCATCGTCGAAAAAGAAACCGGCAAGTCAGCCGACCGCCCGCAGATAGGCGGTGTTTTCAGCAACCGGCTCAAGAACGGCATGCTGTTGCAAACCGACCCGACCGTGATCTACGGGCTGGGCGAAAAGTTCGACGGCAATCTGCGCAAGCGCGACCTGCAGATGGATACCCCGTACAACACCTACACCCGTGCCGGCCTGCCGCCCACACCGATTGCCATGCCCGGCAAGGCCGCGTTGCTCGCCGCCGTGAAGCCCGCACCGACGAAAGCGCTGTATTTTGTCTCACGCGGCGACGGCAGCAGCGAGTTCAGTGACAGCCTGGAAGCCCACAATCGGGCGGTGAACAAATACATACGCGGGAAGTAGATGTGGCCCCC
>JANPFZ010000441.1:0-2679 GCA_031423655.1 Polaromonas sp. | reverse complement strand
CGGGCGGCATGGGCCAGCGCGCGATGATTGCGATGATGCTGATCGCCGAGCCGGATATTCTGATTGCTGACGAGCCGACATCGGCGCTCGACGTGACGGTGCAGCTGCAGGTGCTGGCGATCATGGACAAGCTGGTGACCGGGCGCGGCAGGGGCCTGATTTTTGTGTCGCATGACCTGCGGCTGGTGTCGTCGTTTTGCGACCGCATACTGGTGATGTACGCCGGGCGCGTGGTTGAAGAGCTCAGCGCAGGCGGGCTGACGAACGCGAAACACCCATACACGCGCGGTCTGATGGCCTGTCTGCCGCAGCTCGGCCAATCAACGCACCCGCTGGCCACGCTGGACCGGCAGCCGGAGTGGGCGCTATGAGCCTCACAGAAAACACAACGCTCGGCCTGACGGTGCAGCAATTGCGTGTCGTGTATGACGGTTTCGTCGCCGTCGCAGATACCAGTTTCAAGGTGGTGCCGGGCGAAAGCTTTGGCATCGTCGGCGAATCGGGGTCGGGCAAATCAACCGTGCTGCGTGCGATTTGCGGACTGGCTCCCCGCACGGGCGGCGCGGTCGCGTTAAGCGGCGAAGACAGCGCAGCTGCTTCGCTTCCACCTCCCGGCAGCAAGCCCTTCCGCCGGCTGGTGCAGATGGTGTTTCAGGACCCGTATGGCTCGCTGCACCCGCGCCAGACGGTTGACCGCATTCTGGCCGAGCCGCTGGCGATTCACGGCATCAAGGATGCCGAGACGCGCATCGAGCGCGCGCTCGATGAAGTTGGCCTGGGCACCGGTTTTCGCTTTCGCTATCCGCACCAGCTGTCGGGCGGCCAGCGCCAGCGCATTGCGATTGCGCGGGCGCTGATTCTGGAGCCGCAGATTTTGCTGCTTGACGAGCCGACCTCGGCGCTCGACGCGTCAGTGCAGGCCGAAGTGCTGAATTTGCTTGAAGCACTGCGCCACCGCCGCGGCCTGACGTTTGTGATGGTCAGTCACGACCTGGCGGTGGTCACGCATATGTGCGAGCGCCTGATGGTGATGCAGCGCGGCCAGACGGTGGAGTTTTTGTCATCGGCCGATCTGGCGGCGCACCGCGTGACGAACGACTACACCTTGAGTCTGATGAAGGCATCCAGCGGCTTCAAACGCGCGGCGGCGCCACGCCAGCTCGCACCTATCGAGTCGCCCGCGTAACGATTTCTGCCAGCGCCGGTCGCGCCTGCGTGTTTTAATTTATTCATGTCCCATACGCCATCAAATTTCCACTGGGAAGCGCACTGCTGCCTGCGCCTGAATCCGCAAGCCGACTTTGCACCGATTGACCAATTGCGCGCTGCGGGCGTGAACTATGTGTCGATCAACATCGGCATGGACATGAACCCCTTGTCGCAGGTGATGTCGGTGATTGCCGGCTTTCGCAAGACCATCGCGGCACACCCGGACCGGTATCTGCTGGCGGGCAGCTTGCGTGATGTAGAGCGTGCCGCCGCGACCGGAAAAATCGCCATCGGCTTTGACCTTGAAGGCGCCATGCCCCTGTTGGGGCAGCCGGACATGGTGGCGCTCTACGCCAGTCTGGGCGTGCGGCAAATGCACCTCGCCTACAACCGCAACAATTCAGTCGCCGGTGGATGTCATGACGTCGAGCAGGGCTTGACGCCACTGGGCCATCACGTCGTTGCGGCCATCAATGCCGCCGGCATCTTGATGGACTGCTCGCACACTGGCCGGCGCAGCAGCCTGGACATCATGGCCGCGTCAAGCAAGCCGGTGATCTTCAGCCATTCGAATCCGCAGGCCCTGGTTGACCATGGCCGCAATGTGACTGACGAACAAATCCGCGCCTGCGCAGCCACCGGCGGCGTAACCTGTGTGTCGGGTGTGTCGCTGTTTCTGGGAAAGCAGCGGCCCAGCGCGCAGGACGTGGCGCGCCATGCCGCTTATGTGGCTGATCTTGTTGGCATCGAGCACACAGGCATCGGCCTCGATATCTGTTTTGCGCAAGAGGGCCTTGACGACACACCGCCCGGTGACTATGACCCCGGCTACTGGTGGCCGGCCCAGTACACCGGCTATGAACGCGGCGCGGTGAAAGCTGTCTTCACGCCGGTAGAAACCTGGCAGTTGCTGCCGGGCGCCTTGCAGGCTGTGGGTATGACGCAAGGAGAGGCAGCACGGGTCATGGGCGGCAACATGATGCGCGTGGCAAGCCAGACCTGGCACCCCGCTGGCAGCTGATTTAATTTTTCGAAAGAGAACATGTCATCCATCACCCTGCGCTTTCTGGCTGAGCCCAGCACCATCAATTTCGGCGGCAAGGTACATGGCGGCACCGTCATGAAATGGATAGACGAGGCCGGCTACGCCTGCGCGACGCGCTGGTCGAAAAACTACTGCGTCACGGTTTCGGTCGGCAGCATCCGCTTTGAGCGGCCGATCAGGATCGGCGATCTGGTCGAAGTCGAGGCGCGGCTGGCCTACACCGGCTCCACCAGCATGAACCTGTCGGTGGAAGTTCGCGCCGGCGACATGAAGACCGGGCAGATGGAAAAAATCACCGAATGTCTGGTGGTTTTTGTCGCGATTGATGATGACGGAAAATCCTTGCCCGCGCGCGAGTGGCGACCCGAAACACCCGGCGACAGTGCGCTGGCCGAACGCGTCAAGGCACACCTGGATGCGGCGCG
>JANPFZ010000440.1:0-1510 GCA_031423655.1 Polaromonas sp. | reverse complement strand
GGGACGAGGACTTCAAACCGCAAAGACTATATAGCTCTTAATTTATCGCAATTTCCACATATAAAGCGCGGTGTCGGGCAAGCGGCCAGCCGCAGACCACACACCACGAACAACGGTGACACCCACCCCGGAACCTCACCGCCCAGTGACGCCGTATCAAGCGCCGCATCAAGAGTTCAATTTTGGCTGCCAATCCACTTGCTATCATTTGTATAGCTTCCAGCACACGTAATATTTGGGCTGAATGGTTAAAAGGCTTCACGGCAGCGCCTGATGAGCCTTATGTTTTACGCGCATCATCGACAAAGTCTGCTTGCGCGGGTCAAATGGCAGGCGGTTAACGTTGATCGGGATCCCCATGAAAACACCTCACGCCATTGGTGAGAAGCTGCTTGGCCTGCCTTATGAGTTGATGGACGCGCGGACCCAAAAGGTTTTGCGCCATATGTCAGGGCGAAAGCACATTGCCAGAAACACGGCCGCGGAGTCTGGCGAAAACAGCACGCCGGGGCAGCGAGCGGCCGATGCTGTGGCGCGGTTCGGTGGCTCATGGACATTCATCTCGCTCTTCGGCGTCGTTCTGGTGGCCTGGGTGGTTCTCAATTCGCTCATCCTGAGTCGCTACGGCAAAGAGTTTGACCCCTACCCGTACATTTTGCTCAACCTGTTTTTGTCAATGCTGGCGTCGATTCAGGCGCCTGTCATTTTGATGTCGCAAAACCGGCAGGCTGAAAAAGACCGGCTCAACGCTGGGCACGACTATGAAGTCAACCTGAAAGCGGAGCTTGAGATCATGCTGCTGCATGAAAAGGTGGATTTGCTGCGCGAAGGCCAATGGGGCGAATTGCTGGCGATACAAAATGAGCAACTCAGGCTACTGGCGGGACTGCTCGAGAAAAAGCCGCAGTGATGATTGCTGCGCCAAACATCTTGGATCGCAATGGTTGCGGCGCTATCGCTATGATTTTGCTAGCGTTCTGCGCACGTATGTATTTGTCTGCGAGCATTATTTGTTTTACTCAACGGTTTTGGGGGCAGCCTGCCGTCTTGCCTGGGATGGGCGCATTCACCAATTTCTGCCTAGTCCCGACTATTTCCGAAAGGCAGCGGAACTTCACATGCCTCACGATAGACAGCAATGTCGCCTCCTTCCCTGCTTGACCGACAATCGATGTGCGGCAGAACTGGTTTCTTGTTGTTTCCATTCCTTGTTCCCTCGGGCGATTGCCTCGCAACACTTTAAACGCGGGGGCCTGCCCCCATTTTTCAGACTGCGCCCCTGATGCCTTTTTCCTCGCTGGGTCTGAGCCCTGCCCTCTTGCAAGCCATTGCCGGACAGAACTATTCCGCGCCAACGCCGATTCAGTCAGCAGCCGTTCCGGCCATCTTGCAGGGGCGTGACGTGCTGGCGTCCGCGCAAACGGGTTCGGGCAAAACGGGCGCGTTTGCCTGGCCGCTGCTGCAACAAATTACGGCGATTGACCAGCCGCCAACCCGATCGCCTCGACGC
>JANPFZ010000439.1:0-23847 GCA_031423655.1 Polaromonas sp. | reverse complement strand
AGTTCGATCTGCTTTTCACCCGGGCCGCCTCGCACACCCGCGCCACCGGTTTGGCGCTCCAGGTGAGACCAGCGTCGAACCAGACGGGTTGATTGATACTGGAGGCGGGCCAGTTCGACCTGAAGTTTGCCCTCATGACTGCGGGCCCGCTGGGCAAAAATCTCGAGAATCAGAAGCGTCCGGTCGTTGACAGGAAGCTCCAGATGTCGCTCCAGGTTGCGCTGCTGTGCAGGGCTGAGTGACTGGTCGAACAGCACTTCGGTCGCACCGGTTTCAAGCGCGATCATCTTCAGCTCATCGGCTTTTCCCTTACCCACAAAAAGAGCGGCGTCTGGTGCTTTTCGATTGCAGGTGATCCGTGCGATCGGTTTCAGCCCAGCGGTTTGCGCCAGCAAACCAAGCTCTTCAAGTCCAGCGTCGAAGTTTGGAAAACCAAGATTCACCCCGACCAGCAACGCCAGCGGGGGGCTCTTGGCTCGTTCGTCAGGCGAACTCAGCTGGAGGGGCTTTCTTCGGCGTCATTGGCAGAAAAATTCACGGCCCGACCGGGAACGATGGTAGAGATCGCGTGTTTGTAAACCATTTGGGTCACGGTATTGCGCAGCAACACCACATACTGATCAAAAGATTCGATCTGACCCTGCAATTTGATACCGTTGACGAGATAGATCGAGACAGGCACATGCTCGCGGCGCAAGGTGTTGAGAAAAGGGTCCTGCAAGAGCTGACCTTTGTTATTGCTCACGATATTTTCCGTGTTCAAGAGTTAATAAGATTCGACGGTAACACAGCAAATCTGGCGGCCGTGTAGTCCTAGGACGAATCCTTATCCTTAAAGGGGTTCTGCGAGCTTTTCATCTGGATCCGCATCGGCGTGCCGACCAGATCGAACTCTTTGCGAAAGCGCCCTTCGAGGTAACGTTTGTAGGCCTCAGTCACATGGTCAAGCGAATTGCCGTGCACGATGATGATCGGCGGGTTCATCCCGCCCTGGTGGGCGTAGCGAAGTTTGGGGCGGAAGATGCCAGAGCGCTGCGGCTGCTGGAACTGCACCGCCTCCAGAAGCAGCCGCGTCAGCACCGGCGTCGACATTTTGCGGTTAGCCGAGGCATGCGCCTGGATGATGGACTTCCAGACGGGCGCCAGACCCTGGCGTTTAATGGCCGAGATGTGGTGGATCGAGGCGAATTTGAGGAAACCCAGGCGGGTTTCAACTGACCGCTCCAGCTGCTCGCGCTGATAGGAATCCACCGCGTCCCATTTGTTGATAGCCAGCACCACGGCCCGGCCACTTTCCAGGATATAGCCGGCAATGTGCGCGTCCTGGTCGGTCACGCCCTGAGTGGCATCGAGAAGCAACAGCACGACGTTGGAATTTTCAATCGCCTGCAGGGTCTTGACAACCGAAAACTTTTCGATCGCCTCAAACACCTTTCCCTTGCGACGCAAACCGGCGGTGTCGATCAGCTCGAACTTCTGCCCGTCGCGCTCGAAGGGAACGGATATCGCGTCGCGCGTAGTACCGGGCAGATCGAACGCCACCAGACGCTCTTCGCCCAGCCAGGTATTGATCAATGTCGATTTACCGACGTTGGGGCGCCCCGCCACGGCAAGGCGGATGATTGATGGGTCTTGTGGCTCTGCTTCCTCTTCCGGTTCAGGCAAATGGAGCGGCGCCAGCGCCATGTCCACCAGCGAACGCATGCCCTGCCCGTGCGCAGCGGATATTGGCAATACTTCACCCAGACCGAGCTCAAAAAACTCGGCCAGCTGCACACCTTCGGTCATGCCCTCGGCCTTGTTGGCCGCGAGCACTGTCGGCTTGCCGAGCTTGCGCAGGTAGTTCGCAATGTCGTGGTCTTGCGCGCTGATGCCAGCCCGGCCATCGACCACAAAAACCACCACATCGGCTTCAGCCACCGCCTGACGCGTCTGCTTCGCCATTTCCTTATAGATACCCGTGACTGCGTCAGGCTCAAAGCCGCCGGTGTCGATCACGATGTACTCGTGGCTTCCTAACGTGCCGTTGCCATAATGACGATCGCGCGTCAGACCGGCGAAATCGGCCACGATCGCATCCCGCGTCCTGGTCAGCCGGTTAAAAATGGTTGACTTGCCCACATTCGGACGGCCAACCAGCGCAATCACAGGTTTCATCTAACGGGTTCTCGGCAAAGTTCGCAAAAAGTCCGCGCTATTCAGGCTGAAAGCCGTAAACGCCGCCATTTCGGGTTACGACAACCAGCGTGCTACCGGCCACCACCGGCGCCGCAGCAACGGCGGAGCCGTCGGTGGGCAGCCGATTCAGCAGCGAGCCGTCGTCGCGGGAAAGCAGGTGTACGAAGCCCGCCAGATCACCCACCACCACCGAGCGCCCTGCGACCAGCGGCGCAGTGAGGTTGCGGTAACGCAGACGGTCAACAGACCAGACGCGCTCCCCGTCAGCGCGCTTCCAGGCGATCACAGTTCCATCGGCTTCGGTGCCGAATAGCAGCCGATCATCACCGGAGATGCCTTGAACGCCATTGGCTGGCTTGGTCCATAGCAGGCTTCCGCGAGCCGCGTTGACGCAGCCGATACTGGCCTGGAAGGCGCGTGTACACACGTTGTCGCCGTCGCGGCTAACGCTTCCGACCAGGTCTACCAGGCGCTCGACGTCGTTAATACCGCGAGGTGACGCAATAGGCACCTCCCAGCGGACGCTGCCGTTAGCCGGATTCAGCCCGGCCAGGCGACCGGCCAGGCCCACCACCAGGGTGTCGCCCACAGCCAGCATGACGCCAGACTGGCTGAGCACCAGCGGTTCGGTCGGACGCTGCTGAGACCATAACTTTCTACCGGTCTGACCGTCAAACGCGTTGACTGACCGGTCTGCCGCCAGCACAAATACCCGGCCACCCGCGACAAATGGCGCGGTGAAGGCTTGCGCGGTGAGCTTATGGCGCCAGACTTCGCGGCCGTCCTGCAGCGCCACTACGTCGTTGTCGCGTGTGACAACGACGGCCAGTTTGCCATCGCTGCCGACGCCAGCGGCGATTGACGTCTTCAAGGAAGTTCGCCAGATGTCCCGACCGCTTTGGGCATCAAGCATCGCCACGGTGCCGTCACCGCCAGCAACGGCCACGGTGGCGCCCGACACGCTGGCCTGCAACGGAAAGTCAACCTTGCCGATACGGGCGTTCCAGCTTTGCCGGGCTGACACCAACGCCGTTACCGGCTGCAGTTCAGTCGGCTTCGGTTTAGCGGCGCCGCCGAAGCAGCCACTGAGAAGCGCTATAGAAATAATAGCTGCTTGCGCACGTAACACCTGGGCTAGAGGCCTGAAATGCTTACAAATCATTTGCTGACCCCGTTAACGGTCGCGGCACCTGCAGCGGGCGTCTTACCTTCGCTGGAGTCAAAGCCCAGCGCGTTCAGCTTGACCTCGACGAGGCGGCGGTACTCGACTCTTTCGTTCAGGCCCTTGAAGGCCTTCTGGTACTCAGCCTTCGCTTCGCTTTTCTTTCCTTGCGCCGAGAAGATGTCGCCGCGGCGGTCATCAGCCAGTGCAGCAAAGTCTTTCGCAAATGTGCCGGAGAGTTGTTGCAAAGCCTCGTCATAGGACTTCTTTTCAAGCAACAGCCCCGCCAGCCGCAATTTGGCAATAGCCTGGTAACCCTCGTCTGACGCATTGTTCGCAACGCCGGTCAGGGCGGCGCGGGCTGCGTCAAGGTTTCCCTTTTCATAAAGAGCCTTGGCGCCCAGCAATCCGGCCTGCTGCGCATACAGCGTGCCGCCAAAGCGGTCCTTCATGTCGGCCAGCGAACGCTCGATTTTGGTGGTGTCGCCGCCCTGAACGGCGCGCTCAACCTCGTCGTACATCACCGAGGCCTGCGCTGCCTGGCTGCGCTGCCAGTACTGGTAGCCATTCCAGGCTGCGAACGCACCTAAAACGACGATCAATACCCAGGTAATCAGATTGCCAAAACGCTTCCAGAAGTGCTTGAGCTCATCAAGTTGTTCCTGCTCTTCCAGATCGAGATGTTTTGCCATGGGAGTGTGTATTTTTGCCGGTTAACGGCGGAAAAGTAATTGCGTTGATTGTAGAGGGCCGGACCAGGGCGGCCGCCGGACGGGCTCAGCTTTTGAGGCTGGCGCTCCAGCGGCTCACGTCGTCCAGCGGCTGAAGAACCTGTTCCTGCCCAGCCCCGCCAGCATCACCAACCGGAAGCCGAAGCGGTTTGACAGCCACGCTGCCGCTTGCCAGTTCGGTGGCGCCAAAAACCAGGGCAAACCTGGCGCCGCTGGCATCGGCCCGCTTGAATTGCGATTTCATGCTGCCCATGCCTTGCGCAGTGCCGGCGTTCATCTGGACGTTGACGCCAGCTGCGCGCAGCGCCTGCAGGGTTTTGATGGCCCGCGGCAACGAGGCGGCATCGGGGACCACGGCAAACGCGTCGGGCACCGGCGCAGGCGGCGCTTGGCCCAGCTCGGCCACCAGGTCGAGCACGCGCTCGATTCCCAAGGCCCAGCCGACGGCAGGCGCGGGTTTGCCGCCGCTTTGCTCGATCAGATAGTCATAGCGGCCACCGGCGCAGATCGTTCCCTGCGCGCCGAGTCGATCCGTGACGAACTCGAACACCGTGAGGTTGTAGTAATCCAGCCCGCGCACCAGACGTGGGTTGAGAACCCACGGCACCTTGTTGGCGTCAAGAATTGCCGTGATGCCGTCCAGATGCGCCAGCGACTCGGCGCCAAGCAAATCGATCAGGCGCGGCGCACTTTCCACCACTGCTTTCATAGCCGGATTTTTCGTGTCGAGAATGCGCAGCGGATTGCTGTGCAGCCGACGGAGCGCCTCTTCGTCGAGCGCATCGAGGTGCTTTTCGAAGTGGGCAATCAATAGCGCGCGATGTCGGGCGCGCTCTTCCGGCTGGCCCAGGCTGTTGATCTCAAGGCGCCAATCGTTCAGCCCCAGCTCTTTCCAGAGAGAAACCGCCAGCAGAATCAGCTCGGCATCAACATCTGGCCCGGCGAAGCCAAGCGCTTCAGCGCCAATCTGGTGAAACTGCCGAAAGCGGCCGCGTTGAGGCCGTTCGCGGCGAAACATCGGACCCATGTAATACAGCCGCTTGCCGCCGTCGTAAAGCAGGTTGTGTTCGATCGCTGCACGAACCACACTCGCTGTGTTCTCGGGCCGAAGACTGAGCTGGTCATGATCGCCGCTTTTGTCAGGGCGGTCATCGAAGGAATACATCTCTTTTTCGACGATATCGGTGACTTCACCGATGCCCCGCACGAACAGTGCGGTGTGCTCCAGAATCGGCGTGCGGACATTGCGGAACGCATAACGATCCATCAGCAGCCGGACTTTGCCTTCCAGCCATTCCCAGCGCGCGGATTCTGGAGGAAGAATGTCATTCATGCCTTTGACGGCAAACAGCTTCTGATTTTTGGCCACGGGCAATTTCGCCGCCGTGTCGGCAGGCACTTTTTCAACCATGGGGTTCAGGCCGTTTCGGCAGCACGCTGTGTGCCGAAACGTGTCTCAATGTAGTTTTCAACAATGACCTGGAACTCCTGGGCGATGTTGTCGCCGCGCAGGGTCAATCGTTTTTCGCCGTCGATGAACACTGGCGCTGCGGGGGCCTCACCCGAGCCTGGCAGGCTGATGCCGATATCGGCATGCTTGCTTTCACCGGGACCATTGACGATGCAACCCATCACGGCCACACGCAGCTCTTCCACGCCCGGATACTGCTTGCGCCAGACCGGCATTTGCGCCCGAAGAAAATCATCGATCTGCTTGGCCAGTTCCTGAAAAGTGGTGCTGGTCGTTCGGCCGCAGCCCGGACAGGCAGTCACACTGGGCACAAAGCTGCGAAGGCCCAGCGCCTGCAAAATCTCGGCAGCAATCACCACTTCCTGCGTGCGTGCTTCGCCGGGCTGGGGCGTCAGCGACACGCGGATCGTGTCGCCGATACCTTCCTGCAGCAGGATAGACAGCGCTGTCGCTGACGCCACCGTGCCCTTGGTTCCCATGCCCGCTTCCGTCAGGCCCAGATGCAGCGCATGGTCGCATCGTTTGGCCAGTTCGCGGTACACAGAAATCAGATCCTGCACGCCGCTGACCTTGCAGGACAGGATGATCTGGTTATGGCGCATGCCCATTTCTTCGGCCAGGCGGGCTGAATCGAGGGCAGAGGTGATCAAGGCCTCATACATGACCTGTTTGGCATCCCAGGGTGCCGTTCGGGCGCTGTTTAAGTCCATCAGGTTGGCCAGCAATTCCTGGTCAAGGCTGCCCCAATTCACGCCGATGCGAACCGGCTTGTTCCAGCGCATGGCCACGTCAATCATCTGGCCGAACTGCCGGTCATGCTTGTCACCCTTGCCCACATTACCAGGGTTGATGCGGTATTTGGAAAGCGCCTCGGCGCAAGCCGGGTAGTCGGTGAGCAAGCGGTGACCGTTGTAGTGAAAATCTCCGACCAGAGGCACATCGATGCCCATCCGGTCGAGTTGCTCGCGAACATAAGGCACGGCCTGGGCCGCCTCCGGCGTGTTGACCGTGATTCGCACCATTTCAGATCCGGCGATGGCGAGTTCTTTCACCTGGATCGCCGTACCGATGGCGTCAACCGTATCGGTATTGGTCATCGATTGAATCCGCACCGGCGCGTCACCACCCACCGTGACGACGCGTGAACCCCAAGCCACGTCTACCTGCGTAGAGCGCCTGGCTGCGGGAAAAGCGGAAACAATCGGAAGACAGGGCTGCACTATTTCACCTCGAATCGGGCCACGTTGTCGCGCGCCAGCGGCAGCAGGTTGAGCAGCTTTCCGCGCACTTCAACCTGCGTCGTATCTGCGCGCCCAACAACCGCCGTCATGGGCAAAGCGCCCGTGGCGCCTACCACTTCGCCCGCGACAAGCGTGCGGCGAAGTACCACGGTCCCCTTGGCATCGGTGACTTCCACCCAGCTCTGACCTTTGGCGCTAAAGACTACAATTCCGCTGGTCGCTGCAACGGTCGCGGCAGCCGGAACGGACTGAGCGTCTGGAATACTCGCCGTTTTTTCCGCGTTACTGCGAAGCGCCGACGGCGGAAGATTGGAGTCCGGTGCTGCGGGCACCGAAAATACCGAAGGCAAACCTTTTTGCGCCGGGCTCTTGCCATCGACTGATACCTCCCCAGCAACTGCCGGTTGCCTGCCTGAATCAGGCATGCTGGGTCCGGTCAGCTCAAGAATCAATGGCGGCTCGGCGGGCGCGGCGTGCGTGTCGCTGCGGCCAGCCAGCCGCACAGCGGCATCCTTCAGGGCAGGCCAGAACACCAGCGCCAGAGTACCAGCGAACAGCAATCCGCCTGCCAATACAGTCGGCCGATTTATAAGCGATCGAAGCGGAAAACCGGAACGCTCGCCAGCAGACCGAAAAGGGGTCGGAGCCCGCTGGGTCTGACGCTTCAGGTGTGCGGCAGCACCGCCCCGCGGCAGCCGGGCGAGCACTGGCCCCGGATCGACCTTCAGACTGCGGCAAACACTGGCTGCCAGCGCGCGCGCAAAAGTAGCGTCCAGCAACAAATCCGTCCGGTCTTGCTCCAGCGCCTCCAGCTTTTTCACGGGTACCTTCAACGACACCGCCAGCGCCGCGATGTGCAAACCCGCCGCCTCCCGGGCCGCTCGAAGCAGTGCGCCTGCCGACGGCTGGTCATCGGCTTCGACCACGCCGTCACCAAACTCCGAGGCGCCGGTGCTGATGCCTGTTGCGTAGCGAAACTCACTCATTGAAAGCACCCCTGTCGTACAAGGCTGCCTGAGGCGATTGCGCAAAACGCTTTTTAAGTTGCTCGCCCAGTTGCACGGCGGTCTCCCGATTGTTCATTTTTCTTTCCGTCTTGATGCCGAGCCAGAGAGTTTCCGCATTCGCCAGATCGCTGTTGTTCAGGCGCCGAATATAAAACTGGGCGCGCGATAGCTCATTTCTTTCGTAAAGCAGACTCGCCAGGTTATAGCCCGTCACGGGATTTCCGGCGTCAAGCTCATAGGCCTGCATCAGGCTTTTCTCGGCTTCCGCCCTCTGCCCGGCCCGAACCTGGCAAACGCCCTGGGTCATCATGGTTTTGGCTTTGCCGGGATAAGTCGGGTTCCCTGCAGCCTGGGCAAACATTTTGAACGACTCGTCGTAACGGGCCTGCTGACACAACATCCAGCCGTAGTTGTGAGCCACATCTGGGTCACGCGGATTCAGTGCCAGCGCCCGCCGGAAACTGTCTTCTGCGAGTGCGGTGTTGTTCAGGCGCATATATACCAGCCCACGCAGATTGTGGGCCTCAACAAAAGTTGGATCGGTAACCAGCGACTGCTTGATTTCATCAAGCGCCACGTTGGTTTGCCCCTGCTCAAAATAACCGGTGGCCAACTCCAGCCGCAAGCGTGCGCGTCTTCGCACATCTGGCTCATCGGACTCAGTCAGGACGTCACTACGACTCACTGCGGTTGCACCAACGCCCTGAGGGTTGGCGCAACCCGAGAGCGCCGCAGCGCCGACCCAGCCAACTACCCACAGCAGGCCAGCGATAAGCTTCATACATTCATTTCCCTGGCAACAACCACCTTGATGCCGCCGAGCATAACCTGACGTTGTGCCGCCATACTCTGATTGACGCCCGTGCGGTCCTGCACATCGCCAGCGAGCTGTCCACAGGCGGCATCAATATCGTCGCCACGAGTTTTCCTGACCGTTGTCACGATGCCAGCATCGAGCAGAATTTTTGCGAACACCGAAACCTGCGCCATGTCTGAGCGTTTGAGACCAGACGCCGGAAACGGGTTGAAAGGGATCAGGTTGAATTTGCAGGACAGGCCAAGGGCGCCATGGGCCTTCATCAGGGACACCAGCGCATTGGCATGCTCCGCCTGGTCGTTCACGCCGTCCAGCATGCAGTATTCGAAGGTAATGAAATCGCGCGGAGCTGCGTCCTGGTAACGCGTGCAGGCTTCGAGCAACTCGGCAATCGGATATTTTTTATTCAGCGGAACCAGGTTGTCGCGCAGCACATCGTCCGGTGCGTGAAGCGATACGGCAAGCGCCACAGGACAGTCCGCCGCAAGCCGATCAATCATCGGCACGACCCCTGATGTCGATACAGTGACCCGGCGGCGCGACAGCCCGTACGCATGATCGTTCAGCATGACTTTTAATGCGGGCAGCAGCTGCCCATAATTTTGCAAGGGCTCGCCCATGCCCATCATCACGACATTGGAGATGACGCGGTCTTGCCGGCTCAGGTGTTTGCGCAGGAAATGCTCTGCGAACCAAAGCTGCGAAACGATCTCGCCCGTGCCAAGATTTCTGCTGAACCCTTGGTGGCCGGTCGAGCAAAACCGGCAACCGACTGCGCAACCCGCCTGCGATGAAATGCACAGGGTGCCCCGATCAGCTTCGGGAATAAAAACTGTTTCGATCACGTCGCCGTTGCCCACATCGAATAGCCACTTGATGGTGCCATCTGTGGATTCGTGTTGTGACACAACGTGCGGTGCATGAACAGCTGCAACGCCGCCAAGTTTTTCGCGCAGCGATTTGGCCAGATCTGTCATCCGGTCAAAGTCGGTTGCGCCTCTTTGATGAATCCAGCGAAAAAGCTGGGTCGCGCGAAAACGTTTTTCACCCAGCTGCTGACAAAAAGCGGCCAGACCGTCGAGATCAAAGTCGAGAAGGTTGGTCGTCATGTGCCAATGACGCTGGCTCTTGATCCCCGCGCAGACAAGGGCCGAAAGAACCGGTAGCCAGACGCGGGGTTGTGCATGTTCAGCGGGTGTAAACGTTCATGCCCGGAAAGAAGAATGCGATTTCTTCTTTCGCGGTTTCAGCAGCGTCCGAGCCGTGAACCGCGTTGGCATCAATGCTGTCAGCGAAATCGGCACGAATCGTGCCGGCTGCCGCCTTTTTGGGATCCGTAGCGCCCATCAGATCACGGTTTTTCAGCACGGCGCCCTCGCCTTCCAGCGCCTGAATCATCACAGGGCCGGAGATCATGAAGGAGACCAGATCCTTGAAAAAAGGACGCTCTTTGTGAACGGCGTAAAAGGCTTCTGCCTCTCCCTTTGACAAATGAGCCATCCTGGCGGCGACTACCTTGAGGCCGGCGGCTTCAAAGCGTGCATAAATCTTGCCGATGACGTTTTTTGCAACAGCGTCGGGCTTGATGATGGAGAGAGTACGTTCGATTGCCATGAAGTTTCCTTGATCTGAATTTTTACGTTTTTGGGAGCTGGGTTCAGCCTCTGATTTTAACCTCTGTGCTTGGGATCGATTCAAGCCCCCGCGCCCAGGTGATTCTGTTTGGGTCAGCGATTTCCGCTACCACCGGAGCCACCGCGTCCGCCGCCGCTCCTGTTGCGGCCACCGCTGTTACCCCCGCCGATGCCACCGCCACCGGTGCGACGCTGGCCACCGCCTGGATTGCCACTTCCGCCGCCACCGCGGCGCTGGCCCTGGTCTTGGCGCTGCCGGGTGAATGTGTCAGCACCAATATAGCCAAACGAGGTCTTCATCGGGTCTGGCTGATTGGTGCCCGCGCCACTGCCCTTTCGGTCACCTCGCCCGCCGCTATTATTTCTATTACCCTGGTCATCCCGGTGTCGGGGTGCTTGGTGCCCCGACACATTGCCGCCAGGCGGCGCGAACCTGGCGCCTGGCGCGCCGCCAGGGCTGCGACTCCGGCCACTTCCGCCACGACGGCCGACAGCTCCATTACCGCCTCGATTTCCAACGCCATTGCTTCCCGGCGAGAACCCGGCCCGGTCCATTGGCGGCTGAAACTCGTGCGGGTCTTCTCCGGCTTCTGTTTGCGGCCCGGCATTACCGCCACCCGATCCCACATTGCGGCTGCGGGGGCCTCGGGAGCGATCGTTAGGGCGAACGCCAGCCGCACGGTAAGGGCCATCGCCTTGGCCTGCAGCGCGATCAGCTTGCGCATCGCGGGGATCACTGCGCGCCTCTGATCGATTCGCCGCATTGGTAAGCGCCCAGATGTCGCGTTCATCGAGTTCCACAAACGCACCTCGCTTGAGCCCGCGCGGTAGCAGCATGGCACCGTAGCGGATACGAATCAGCCGACTGACGGCGTGGCCAACCGCTTCAAACATGCGGCGCACCTCGCGGTTGCGCCCTTCAGATATCGTGACCCGATACCAGCAATTGGCACCCTCGCCACCACCGGCCTCAATCGAGCTGAAAGAAGCCACGCCATCGTCCAGCGTCACGCCTTCGAGCAAACGCTTTTTTTCTTCGTTGCTGAGCGCGCCCAGAACCCTGACGGCGTACTCACGTTCCAACCCAAAACGCGGATGCATCAGCTTGTTGGCCAACTCTCCCGAACTGGTCAGAAGCAGCAGGCCTTCAGTGTTCAGATCAAGCCGACCAACAGACTGCCACTTACCCTGAAATAATTTGGGTAAACGCCTGAAAACCGTCGGCCGGTTTTGAGGGTCGTCATGAGTCACCACCTCGCCGGATGGCTTGTGATAGGCAATCACGCGCGGCGGTGGGGGGTCGATACGCACCCGAACGGGTTTGCCGTTGACCTTGACGCTGTCACCAAACTGAATGCGCTGGCCAATATGCGCCGGCTCGGCATTGACAGATATGCGTCCTTCCAGAATCAACTGCTCCATCTCCAGCCGGGAACCCAGGCCAGCCTGAGCCAAAACCTTGTGAAGCTTGGGCGTTTCAGGCAACGGCGTCAAAACGCGCTTGGGTGGAGGCAGCGCGGTGTCGTCCTCGTCGGCATCAAACTGCCCGGTGATCACATCGGCGAAGCGCGTCGTACCGGACACCGACTCGATAGTTACGCCCGGAGCCGCAGGGCGCACGTTTGCCTGCGGTACTGAGCGCTCCGTCGCTATTAAATCAGTAGCGCCTTGCGCAAGTAAACAGGGGGCTAAGGCCGTATTTAGCAGTTCACCCGGCGTTACAGGGGGTATCGGAAGCTCTGGCACGGGCGGGTCTTGTTGATTCATACTTTTCATTCACACAGGAATATCGCGAACGTTCTCGCCAGACGAGTCCGCATGACTGTCGACCTCTGATGTGGCGTTTTCATCGGTTGCAGCAGCGTCTGACTTTTCCTCGGCAACGACTTCGGCGCTGTCATACACAGGCTCTGGCGCGCTGGCGCCGAACTCAATCTGCTCAATCATGGAAGCCTGCCCTGCCGTACTGTCCATCACCGGAAGCTGATCCAGCGAATCAACACCGAGATCATCCAGAAATTGTCTGGTTGTGGCGTAAAGCGCGGGTCGGCCGACCGTTTCACGGTGTCCAATCACTTCAACCCATCCCCGGTCTTCCAGTTGTTTGAGGATCATGCTGTTGATCGTCACACCCCGAATATCTTCCATGTCGCCGCGCGTAACGGGTTGCCGATAGGCAACGATGGCCAGCGTTTCAAGAACCGCCCGGCTGTAACGCGGCGGCTTTTCGGGGTGCAGCCGGTCAAGATACTCACGCATCTCTGGCCGGCTTTGAAAGCGCCAGCCCGACGCCACATGCACCAGTTCGACCCCGCGCAGAGACCAGTCGCTCTGCAGGTCTGCAAGAATCATCCTGAGGCTGTCCGTCGTGAGCGCTCCATCAAACAACACACCCAGCTCACGCAAAGGCAGCGGTTGCTGCGCGCAGATCAGTGCGGTTTCGAGGACGCGCTTGGCATCCGTCGTATTCATGAATTTTCGTTCCGAAAAAAAGCGGGCAGCAAACGAGAAATAAGAAGAAAACAAGCGGGAGGGACCCGCGTCTGGCGAAATTAGGGCGCCGTTCGGCGCCTCGCAAATGCACGCCGGGTCCTCGTCAGGAGCGTCAGATTGCTGGTAGTCCGTGCATCGAACTACTGGATTTGATTGTATCTCAGGCCCAAATTCACGAAAGCCCCCTGCAAATCTGCAGGCGGCGACGATTTGAACTCCATCGTTTCACCCGTCACCGGATGCGCGAACGCCAGTCGCCATGCGTGAAGACCCTGCCTGCCGAGATCGCCCGCTGGCGCACCGCCATAAACATCATCCCCCACCAGCGGATGGCCGAGAGAGGCCATGTGAACCCGGATTTGATGGGTTCTGCCGGTGTGAAGTTTGCATTTCACCAGACAAAAGCGCTCGACCGTATCGAGCACAGAAATGACAGTCTGCGCGGTCTTGCCAGCGGTTTTTTCCAGATCGACCACGGCCATGCGCAGGCGATTGCGCGGATCGCGCCCGACGGGCTGGTCTACCTGCAGCGTTTTTGCACCCGTCCACGCGCCATGACCCAGGGCCAGGTATTCGCGGCTGACCTTACGCGCTGCGATCAGGCTCACCAGCTGATCCATGGTTTGCCGCTGCTTTGCAACGACCATCAATCCACTGGTGTCTTTGTCCAGGCGGTGAACGATGCCGGCTCGGGGCAAAAAGCCTGCGTGCGGGTCTCGAGCCAGCAGGCCATTGAGCAAGGTCCCGCGCCAGTTGCCAGGCGCCGGGTGTACCACCAGCCCGGCCGGCTTGTTGATCACCAGCAGCAAGGCATCTTCAAATACGATATCCAGCGTCATGGCTTCGGGAACAAATGCCTGACTCTGCGGTGTAGGACGAAGCTCGATGATGAGTTCATCGCCGGCTTTGGTCTTCATTGACGTCTTGATCACCACGGCGCCGTTCAGCTGAACGACGCCAGCTTCGATCAACTGCTGCAGGTAACTGCGCGAGAACTCGGGGACCAGACCGGCAAGCGTGCGATCCAGCCGGTTTCCGTGCCACGCCACCGACACATCGACGCGCCTGATTTCAACATCTGCGCCGCCATCGCCTTCGCTTTCACCTTCGTCCAGCGCATCATCCGGCCGCACCGTCTCTGAAGTGCCACCCGATATAATTGATTTTCCCAGGTCAGCGTCAGTCATTCAGAAGGTTGGTAGTGATGTTTCTCAGTAAATTATCGGTTGTTCCTGCCACTTCACCCCTTGCTGCAGTCGCTGTGGTGCTTTCGTTGCTGCTTTCTGCCTGCTCCACAACACCAGCGCCAGATAAAACTGCCGGCTGGAGCCCCAACAAGATTTATTCAGAAGCCAAAGACGAGGCCAGCTCAGGCGCCTACGACAAGGCCATTCCGCTTTACGAGAAACTTGAAGGCCGTGCCGCTGGAACGCCGCTGGCGCAGCAGGCCCAACTTGAAAAGGCTTATGCGCAGTACAAAGGTGGCGAACCAGCCCAGGCGCTTTCAACCCTTGACCGTTTCATCAAGCTTCATCCCGCCAGCCCCGCACTGGACTACGCGATGTATCTGAAAGGCCTGGTTAACTTCAACGACAACTTGGGGCTGTTCGGCTTCATTTCGCGCCAGGACTTGTCCGAGCGCGACCAGAAGGCCGCCAAAGAATCCTTCGAATCGTTTCGTGAGCTGACGACGCGGTTTCCGGAGTCGCGCTATGCAGCCGATTCACGCCTGCGAATGACTTACATTGTCAATTCGCTCGCCCAATCGGAAGTTCATGTCGCCCGATATTATTACTCTCGCGGCGCCTACATTGCGGCCATCAATCGCGCGCAAAGTGCGATTGCTGATTACCGCGAGGTTCCGGCCGTCGAGGAAGCGACCTACATCCTTTACAAGTCATACGACGCTCTGGGCATGAATGACCTGCGTGACGACACGCGCCGGATCATGGAAAAGAGTTACCCGAAAAGCCAATATCTGGGCGGCGGCTTCAGGTCTGGAGACAAGCCGTGGTACAAATTCTGGTGAGTTCGTCGAGCTGATCCGTCAGCTCCTGCTCAGACGCCAGGCGCTTCATGGGCGGCAGTGCTTTCATCAGGCGACGCCCGTAACCCATAGACACCAGACGGCTGTCGCAAACGACGAGCACGCCGTGGTCGGTTTCCCGGCGAATGAGGCGCCCGGCACCCTGCTTCAAAGCCACCGCCGCCTCTGGTAAAAAATAGTCGCTAAATGCACTGCGACCCTGGGATTCGAGTAACTTGGAGCGCGCCTCCACCAGCGGATCGTTGGGCGGTGGAAAAGGCAGCTTGTCGATGATCACCAGCTGAAGCGAATCTCCGGGGAAGTCAATGCCCTCCCAGAACGACGCCGAAGCGACCAGCACACAACCCTTTTTTCCTTCGTCATTGCCGGCCCGGAAGCGCTCGATCAACACCCGCTTCGGCTGCGTGCCCTGAACCAACACCTCCAGCTCGCCGGATTGCTCGAAAGATAGCTGCAGCGCATCCCCAATCGATCGCAAAGCACGCAGCGTAGTGGTCAGCACCATCGTGCGCCCGCCCAGTCTCCGCGACCATGCCGCCGCACATTCCGCAACCCGTCCCGTGTGGGAGGGATCACCCGGCTTTGGAAAATCGGACGGGACATAAACCGCCGCCTGCCGCGCATAGTCAAAGGGGCTGCCCACCTGTAGCACGGCGGCGTCGGCTAATCCGCACGGCTGTGTAAACCAACTCAACTTTTCATCGTCGCCCAACGTTGCTGAGGTGAATATCCATGCTTTGGCAGACTCGGCGCCTTCAACCCGGGGACCCAGCACGCGGGTCTTCATAGCCTCTGAGATGTCCAGCGGCGATTCGACCAGACGCAACTGCGTACCCACATCCACCCACCGTACACAACCGGGCTGGCAGCTCCTGACAAAACTCTCGGACTTCTCCGCCAGTTGCTCCGCCCGATCCCGCAGCCTAACAAAGTCGGGCGCGATTTCGCTCACCGTATCCAGAGCGACAATGGCCTGAAGGCAGGAAGAATGAACCACTTCCATTGCCTGGCTCCACTGCTGGCCGTCAACTCCTTCCGGCGCGGCCTCAATCCAGCGCAATTTGCTGCCCGGATACTGCCTGCCGGCGCACAGGCGCAGTTCCCTCGCGGCCTGCTCCGTGGCGCCGACCACCTGTTGCCAGTCCACCAGGCCGCGAGCCAGTTGCAAGCCTGCGGCCAGCATGTCGCGGGAAAAATCCATTAATTGCCCGGTAGTGAGGGTCTTGCCGAGAAACTGCACACCGGTTTCGTTGAGCTGATGGGCCTCATCAAAAATGGCAATCCGCACTGTAGGCAGTAGTTCTGCAACACCTGATTCGCGAACGGCGAGATCAGCAAAAAAAAGATGATGGTTGATGACAACCACATCGGCGGCCATGGCTTCCCGGCGAGCCAGATTCACATGACAAGGTCGAAAGCGCGGGCATTGAGCACCCAGGCAATTTTCCCGGGTTGAAGTGACAAGCGGGATCAACGGTGAGCGCTCGTCAAGACCTGTCAATTCAGCCAGATCACCGGT
This sequence comes from Polaromonas sp., assembly GCA_031423655.1. Lineage (GTDB taxonomy): Bacteria > Pseudomonadota > Gammaproteobacteria > Burkholderiales > Burkholderiaceae_C > Polaromonas. The sequence goes on along the minus strand of JANPFZ010000439.1, from coordinate 7,547 downwards.
TCGCGTTACGTGCGACCATTGCTCTATTTTTGCCAGCGCCCGCATGGAGGCGCTGCTCTGCGCCTGTGCATCCTGGCGCGAAGAATCGAGTCGGTGCAGGCAAAGATAACTTGCCCGCCCTTTGAGTAACGCGATGCTGACCGGAAGGCCCAATGCGTCAATGAGGCGTGGCAAATCACGTCCGAAGAGCTGATCTTGCAGGGCTTTGGTTGCCGTTGACACCAAGACTCGTTCTCCGCTTAAAAGCGCAGGGACAAGATATGAGAATGTTTTGCCGACGCCTGTGCTGGCTTCGACAACCAGCGGATACGCGCCTTCAATGGCGCGTGCCACCGCCAGGGCCATTTCGGTCTGGCCCGCGCGTGGAACGAAATGCTTTTCTGCGCGAGACAATGCCCCACCCGGCGCGAAGGTCGCATCGACTTCAAAAACCAGATTCATCAGGCGGGCTCGGGGGGGTCGAGTGAAATTTCGATTTGCGCAATCCGATCGCGCAAGTAAAGACGACGTTTTTTCAGTCGCCGCAGGAGCAGTTCATCGACCGGAAACGCATGCACGGCCAAATCGACCAGCGCATTCAGATCCCCATGCTCCATCTTGAGCTCTATCAGCTGTCGTTCCGGAGAGCGTAAATTCAGTTCCAAAGTTTTTGATCTCCGCAGACTGCTTCGTCTGATAATACGTCGGTTGAGGCTGCATAACGAGCAAGGCGACTCGAGAAATTACACAATGTCCAAAGGTTATCGAATAACGGCATCCACAGGTATTCACAAGGGCGACCGTGACTACCAGCAGGATCAGGTCAATCTTTTCGCGCACGAACGCATCTCGGGCTGCCTTCTGGGTATCGTCGCGGACGGTATGGGTGGCCGCAGTGGTGGCCGCAAAGCGTCGGACCAGGTCATGATGACTGCCAAACAACTGTTTGACCGCTTCGCTCCGGCCACCGACGATGGTCCTTCCATGCTCAAGCAGATCATCGATGATGCCCATACGGTCATCAAGCTGACGGCTATCTCGGCCGAGCAGGAACCGCACAGCACACTGGCCGCCTTCCTGATCAACCCGGGTGGTGAGTGCCATTGGGCTCATACCGGCGATTCACGGATTTACCACTACCAGGGCAACAAACTGGTACACCGCACCACAGACCACTCCTATGTGCAGTCGCTGGTAGACAAGGGGCAAATTACCGAAGAAGAGGCCAATGTCCATCCGCAATCCAATGTGCTGACAGGCTGCCTGGGAACCGAAGAGGCGCCACCAACGTCGCAACACTTCATTCCAAAGTTATGCGCCGACGACACACTGATTGCCTGCAGCGATGGGGTCTGGCATTACTTCAGCTCCAGCGAAATCGGCTCGGCGCTTTCAATGCTGTCGCCGCGTGAAGCCACAGAATTCCTGATTCAGAAAGCCCGCTCGCGGGCCCGGGGCGGTGGTGACAACCTGTCGCTGGTGATTGTCAAACTAGAGCCCCTGACCTAGTCTGGCTTAAAAGCACTTATTGCGGCAGTGGCAAGGGTTTGGCAGTCGGCTTGGCCCGTTGAAGTTGTTCCCGCGCATGTTGCGCACGCCTTTCTCCGGCTTCTTTCTGGCGGGCGTCGTATCGGGCGGTTTCAGCAGACTCCGCAGCTTGCCTGTCTGCCCTCGCCTGCTTCTTTTGCTGATTGGCCCTCAGCCTTTCTGCACGTGCCTCACTGTTGGCCTGCTCGGCAGCCTGGGCTTTGGTGCGCGATTGCTGCTTTTCCTTTTGCCCGTTCAGTCGCGACTGATCGCTTGAAGCCGCCTTGGCACGCCGGTCAGCCTGTTGCTGCTGGTTTTCAGCTGAAGCCTTTTCTTCAATTCTGCGAATCTGCTCGGCCCCCCTGAGTTTTCGCTCCTGCTCATTGAGCCCAATTTCCCGAATTCTTAGCGCAGCCGCTGTTTCCCGTCGCCTTGTGTTGATCTCATCGAGACAGTTGTTGACAAAAAATCGTTGGTAGCAAGCAGCGTCCTCACTCAAAAATTCAGCCTCAAGTCGTGCTCGCTCGGACGCGATTCTCGTGCGTTCGGCATCGCGGTTGGCGGGCGCAGCGGCAGTTTGCGCAGCCGCGCTGTTGCACACAGACGCGAGGAAAAGAACAACCGCAAATAGTCTCATGTCAGTGACGTCTCAACGCTTCTGCGCTCCAAAGCTAAAAACTCCATGGATTGCATTTCGTTCAACCTTGAGACGGTACGGGGAAATTCATGCACCAGAAGCCCCTCGGTGTACAAGGCTTCCGGCGGCACGGCCGCCGACAGAATCAACTTGACGCGGCGGTCATACAACACATCAATCAACCAGGTGAAGCGCCTGGCCTCAGAAGCCATTCGGGGCGGCATGTGCGGGACGTCACTCAGCAGCACCGTATGAAACTGGGTCGCGATCTCCAGGTAATCGTTCTGGGATCTGGGCCCGCCGCAAAGCGTTTTAAAGTCAAACCACACCACACCACCGGCTTTGCGCCGCGCGACGATGCGTCTGGATTCAATCTGCAACACCGGATCTTCATCATGCGATTCCGCCAGTCGATTAAACGTTTCCGTCATCCCGGCATCGGCGCTTGCCCCCAAAGGCATATGGTAAATCTTTGATTGCTCCAGCGTGCGCTGCCGGTAGTCCGTTCCGTTGTCGACACTGATGACTTCCAGATTAGCCTTCAGCAGTTCAATGGCCGGCAAGATTCGGTCACGATGCATACCCTTCGGATACAGGTCATCGGGCTTGAAATTCGACGTGGTGACAAATCCCACCCCATTGTCGAAAAGCGTGTCCAGCAAGCGGTGAAGAATCAGCGCATCGGTAATGTCTGCGACATGAAATTCGTCAAAGCAGATCAGCTTGTAGCGTTTGGCCATGCGCCTGCCCAACTCGTCCAGCGGATTGACCGTGCCCTGCAGGTCCTGCAGCTCACGATGCACCTCGCGCATGAACTCATGGAAATGCAGACGAACTTTCCGGTTGAGGGGAACCGCTTGGAAAAAGCAGTCCATCAGGAAACTTTTTCCCCGCCCCACCCCGCCGTACATGTACACACCCTGGGGAATGTCAGGGTGATGAATCAGCTTCTTGAAGGTGTTGGACCGCTGCTCCTTGAATTGAGCCCATTCGCTGGCGCAGCGGTCCAGCGCATCAACCGCACGACGTTGCGCGGGGTCCGAGCTGAAGCCTCTCGCTTGTAATTCGGCCTCATAGACTTGCTTGACGCTCAAGGGGGAAGTTCCTGATCACTATTATTTTGATAGCTGCTTGCGCACGTTTCTACTGGGCTGGAAGCCTATTTCATTAAAAAAATGGGCCGCAGCCGACAAAACGCATCAAAAATTCAGCGTTCTTTTTTCCACCGCCAGCGCAGCTTCCTTCGTCGCTTCGCTCAGCGATGGATGCGCGTGACAGATGCGTGCAATATCTTCACTGCTGGCCCGGAACTCCATCGCCACCACGCATTCGGCAATCAACTCGCTCGCCATCGGCCCGACGATGTGAACGCCCAGAATCTCATCGGTCGCTGCATCGGCCAGCATTTTCACCATGCCGGTCGTGTCGCCCAGCGCACGCGCCCGGCCGTTGGCCATGAACGGAAACACGCCTGATTTATAAGCGCGCCCTTCAGCCTTCAACTGCTCTTCGGTTTGCCCGACCCACGCAATTTCAGGGTTGGTATAAATCACCCACGGAATCGTGTTGAAGTTGACATGGCCGTGCTGGCCTGCGATGCGCTCTGCCACCGCGACGCCCTCTTCTTCTGCCTTGTGCGCCAGCATGGGGCCACGCACCACGTCACCGATAGCCCACACGTTCGGCAGGTTGGTCTTGCAGTCGCCGTCCACCACAATCGCGCCGCGCTCGTCCAGCGCCAGGCCGACCGCCTCGGGCGACAGACCGATGGTGTTGGCAACTCGGCCAATCGATACGATCAGCTTGTCGACCTCCAGTGTCTGCGCTGTTCCCTTCGCGTCGGTATAGGCAATCGACACGCCCTTCTTGCCAGACTTGATTTCACCGACCTTGACGCCGAACTCGATCTTCAGCCCCTGCTTGACGAAGGCCTTGTGGGCCTCTTTGGCAATCTGCTGGTCAACAGCGCCGAGAAAAACCGGAAGCCCTTCCAGCACCGTGACTTCGGCACCCAGACGCCGCCAGACCGAACCCATCTCAAGCCCGATCACACCCGAGCCGATCAGGCCCAGCTTTTTGGGTACAGCACCGATACGCAGCGCGCCGTCATTCGACAAAATGAATTCTTCATCGAATGGTGCGCCGGGCAACGCGCGGGCGTTGGAACCCGTCGCAACAATGATGTGCTTGCCGGAGATCACTTCTTCCGCCGCGCCGGCAACCTTCATGTCATACGCACCGTTTTTTGCAGCTGCAAACGAGCCGCGACCATGAAAAAACGTCACCTTGTTTTTCTTGAATAGATAGACGATGCCGTCATTGTTTTGTTTGACGACCGTGTCCTTGCGGCCAGTCATTTTGGCCAGGTCAAGACTCAGGCCTTCCACCTTGATGCCGTGGTCGGCAAAGTGATGACCCGCCTGGTCGAAATTTTCTGACGATTGCAGCAGGGCTTTGGATGGAATGCAGCCGACGTTGGTGCAGGTGCCGCCCAGCGCGGGGCCGCCCTTGGCGTTTTTCCACTCGTCGATGCAAGCCACATGAAAGCCCAGTTGCGCCGCACGAATCGCAGCAATGTAACCACCGGGGCCGCCGCCTATGACGATGACGTCGAATTGTTTTGGCATAAGTACGTTCTCAAATATCAAGAAAAAAATATGCGCCGGATCATCCAGCACATCTCAAATACCTCAAGCGTTCTACGCAGCCACATGCTCAAACGAAAACGCAGGAATGTCAGCCCGCTCTTTGGCATGTTCCATCGTGATCGCGCAGACATTACCGTTTGCATCGAGTTCCAGCAAGGTGTTTTCGTCCAGGTCGCGTGACTCGGTAATCGCTGTTGCGCGGAACTCGATGTACAGGGTATCTGTGTCCTGAAAGTACTTGATCTTCATGGCGAGAATCTCCTGTCAAAAAAAGCATTGTGGACAGTTTCACCGTCGCTCAAAAGGACAACCCGAAGATAGCGGTGGTCCGCTTCCGCTATCTTGGCCCAGCGGCGAATGCGCCCGTCTCGCTGAACCAGCTGCGATTCGGGCTGGCCGACGACTCGCTCAATCCACTCGTCGCGAATTCCGATGCGATCAGGCCGCTGGCGTGTGACCAGAAAATAAGCGGTCACCTTCATGGCTACTCTTCACTCAAATGTCAAACAACAAACGGGCCGGATCTTCCAGCGCTTCCTTCATCGCTACCAAGCCCAGCACAGCCTCCCGGCCGTCAATGATGCGGTGGTCGTAGCTCATGGCGAAATAATTCATCGGGCGCACCACTACCACGCCGTTTTCCACCACAGCGCGGTCTTTGGTTGCGTGAATACCCAGGATCGCCGACTGCGGCGGATTGATGATGGGTGTTGACAGCATCGAGCCGAACGTGCCGCCGTTGGAAATCGAGAACGTGCCGCCGGTCATGTCTTCAATGCCCAGCTTGCCATCACGCGCCTTGTTGCCGAACTCGGCGATCTTCTTTTCGATCTCGGCAAAGCCCATCTGGTCTGCATTGCGCAGGATGGGAACCACCAGACCACGCGGTGAGCCCACCGCAATGCCGATGTCAAAGTAGCCGTGGTAGACGACGTCATTGCCATCGACGCTTGCATTGAGCACCGGGAATTTCTTCAGCGCATGCACTGCTGCCTTGACGAAGAAACTCATGAAGCCGATCTTCACGCCGTGCTCTTTTTCAAACTTTTCCTGAAAGCGCTTGCGCATCTCCATCACGGGCGCCATGTTGACTTCGTTGAAGGTGGTCAGGATCGCATTGGTTGATTGCGATTGCAGTAAACGCTCGGCGATGCGGGCGCGCAGACGGCTCATGGGCACGCGCTGCTCGGGGCGATCACCCAGGTCTGCCGGCTTGGCACTGGCTGCGACTTGAGGCAGCAAAGCGGCTCTAGCCGTCGTATTACCTGCGGTAGCAGCTACTGATTTAGGAGCGACCGCAGCGACAGGGGCAGGCGCTGCGGCAGCGCCCAGCACGTCGCCCTTGGTCACGCGGCCGTCTTTCCCGGTGCCCGGCACAGAGCCAGGTGCCATGTTGCCATCGGCCATCAGCTTGGCGGCAGCGGGCATCGGCACGCCAGCCATCGAGCTAGCGGCAGCATGAGCCGGTGCCGACGACGCAGCGGCAGCGACAGGTGCAGCCACGGCAGCAGGCGCGGACGTGGCAGCACCCACCTTGCCCTCGGTATCAATCTTTGCAATCAACTGCTCGGCAACCACGGTGCCACCATCGGCAACCATCAGTTCGGTGATGACTCCGGCCGACGGCGCAGGTACTTCCAGCACCACCTTGTCGGTCTCGATCTCGATCAGGATTTCATCGATGGCAACTGAATCGCCGACCTTCTTTTTCCACTGCAGCATGGTGGCTTCGGCCACGGACTCGGACAGCTGGGGAACTTTGACTTCTACGATAGCCATGTGATTCTTTCGGAAATATTCTTGTGATCTTGCTGATGTTGGAGCGAGGTAGTGGGCTACAGGCTTACTTGGTCAGGACAAAGCCCTTGAGCTTGGCAAACGCGCCATCGACCAGCGCTTTTTGCTGCTCTTGATGCAGATGCGAGTAGCCAACCGCTGGCGATGCCGACGCCGCGCGACCTGAATAACCGAGCTTCTGTCCATCGGCCATGTTTTCGTGGATGTAGTGCTGCACAAAAAACCAGGCACCCTGGTTTTGCGGCTCATCCTGGCACCAGACGATATCGCTGGCATTCGAATACTTTTTCAGCTCGCTTGAGAACGCCTTGTGTGGAAACGGATAAAGCTGCTCGACGCGCAGGATGACCACATCTTCAATACCTTTTTCTTCGCGCTTTTTCACCAGGTCGTAATACACCTTGCCCGAGCACGCAATGATGCGCTTGACCTTGTCAGCCCTTTTGATGATCTCTTCCTTGTTCTCCGGAATGATGGTCTGAAAACCGCCCTTGGTGAATTCCGAGAGCGGCGAGGTCGCATCCTTGTTACGCAGCAATGACTTCGGCGTCATGATGATCAGCGGCTTGCGCAGGTTGCGCACCATCTGGCGGCGCAGCACGTGGAAGATCTGGCTTGCCGTGGTCGGCTGCACCACTTGCATATTGGTGTCGGCAGACAACTGCATGAAGCGCTCAAGACGCGCCGATGAGTGCTCTGGCCCCTGCCCTTCATAGCCGTGTGGCAGCATCAGCGTGATGCCGTTGACGCGGCCCCACTTCACTTCACCCGAGGCGATGAACTGGTCGATCACCACTTGCGCACCATTGGCGAAGTCACCAAACTGGGCTTCCCAGATCACCAGCGTGTTGGGGTCGTTGGACGAGTAGCCGTATTCAAAAGCCAGCACCGCTTCTTCCGACAGGATGGAGTCAATGACCACAAACGGTGCCTGGTTCTCGGCCACATTTTGCAAAGGC
>JANPFZ010000438.1:0-4556 GCA_031423655.1 Polaromonas sp. | reverse complement strand
ACATTTCCAGCCGTTGTCCAAATCCGCTGTTGGCACTCACCGTTATGAGTAGCCGGTGTGTAGCCCTAGTCGCCGCCACATAAAACACCCGCGCGGCTTCCTGCTCGTCTTCACCCTTGGCGGGCATGTGCCCCACGCCGGGCAGCGCCACCACGGGGAATTCCAGGCCTTTGCTGACCTTCATGGTCATGATCTGGATGGCGTCGGCGGCGGGGTTGTAGTCGCCAGACCGCTTGCGCACATTGAAGGGCAGCTTGCGGTGGTGTAGGGCGTCGGCACACAGGTCCATGGTTTTCCAGTCCGCGCAGAGGATGGCCATGTCACCCCAGGCGTGGCCTTCCTGGTGGGCATGGCTCAGCTGGTCGGCAATGGCGAAGGCTTCGTCGCGCAGGCTGGGCAGCTTAAGGATGATCGGGGCCTGCCCCTCGCGTCCGCAGCTGATGGGTTTGACCAGCGGTATGCCGTCGTCGTCTCGGTCGTCCGCCGTCAGCAAGTCCGCCGCAATCAGGTTGGCGGTTTGCAGAATCTGTTTGGTGTTGCGGTAGTTGATTTTCAGGATGGTGGTGCGGCCCTGGGCCTGCACGCCCACGCTTTTGAAGCTGAACTGTTTGCTGCGCGTACGTTCGTAGATGCTCTGTGCATCGTCGTAGAGCAGCAGCAGGCTGTTGGTGGTCGGGTCCACCATTTGCGTGACGAGCTTGAGCCACTCTGGGGCAAAGTCGTGGCCTTCATCAATCAGCACAGCCTGGTATTGGCCCGACGGAATGTGTTTGCGGTCCACAGCGCGAATCACGTTGTCGACCATCTCCTCAAACATTTTGGTGCCCTGCGTCGGAATCGTCTGGCCGTATGTCACCAGTTGCTGGCGGCACCACTTGTGAAAGTTGCGAACGTGTACTTGTTCGGCCAGACCTTTGGCGTGCATGACTGACTCAAGCTTCACGGCCAGTGGCTCGTTGTAGCAAAGAATCAAGATCGGTTTGGACGCGGGTGTATTGGCTTGGGCCAGGTATTCAGCGCGGTAGCCGAGGATCATCGTTTTGCCGGATCCGGCTACGCCGTGAATCACGCGGTGCCCGTCGCCCAGGCTGCGGGCCAGTTGCTCCTGCTGAATATCCATCACGCGCATGATGTCGGGCAGTTCCGCTTCCTCATTGCTGTCGTCAAACAGCGCGCCCTGTGCCTGCACCCGCACCTGCGGAAACATATTCCAGCGCACGCGGTCGAGTTGCGGGAGCGACAGTGCTCCACCGAAGGAATGCGGAAACATGTTCCACAGACGTTGCTGAAAAGCTTCCGGGTCAGCGTCTTCCAGCATCTCGTCTTTGCAGATGACGTAGTTTGGCGCAATCGCTTCGCCCAACCCGGCATCGTCAAACTGCTTGCGGGTGATACGGGTGAAGACCACGCCGTGACCCCATGGGAAGGTCAGCTTCCCCTGATGCAGACCGGTGGGCTGAATGAGCTGGGCATCGCGTTCGAGCGAATTCACCACTTGCATAGCGCAAAAACGGGCCTGCGCTAGCGGATTCATCACCACCTTGATCTGCCCGTTGACCAGAATGTCCCAGGCCTGCCGGGTTGCTTGCTGAATGGTGTCCAGCCGCCAGTCCTTGGTTTCCAGAATCAATATGCCGCGCCTCGGGTGCAGCATCACAAAATCAGGATGGGACTGCTTTGGGCCGACCGGCACGTCGTACCAAAGCATGTAGTCATCGTCGAGCTTTTGCTCCAGCCGCTCGGCCAGACGTTTTTCGCCAGAGGTCATGCGTGAGACGCACGTACCGAACGAGGGAATCAGCGTCGCCATGCGGATTTCACCAAGCCATCGTCTTTGTTGCCGGGGGTGAGTTGCCTCACTGCGATTTACTGGATTTCAGCTTGGCAAACATCTCGGCAACCAGGTCGCTGGTCACCTGCTCCGCATCCTGAAAACCATGAAAAACAGAGTTGTCCCAACGCCCCATGGCGAGCAGGTTTCCGGAAGCGGCGTCGGACACGTTGATGGTGATGGACTTCAAATACATGATCAGGTCCCAGCGCCATACGTCGGTGTAGGTGACGATGGCGTCTACTTCAGCGCTCTTGCGGGTCGAGGCGGGCAGGGCGATTTTCGGCGTGACGCCCTGCGCAACCAAGGCGGATTGCAGGTTGGTGTCCATGACGGGCGAGTTGCCGTCTTGCGGAACCAGCGCAGCAGTCGTGATCGGTTTGGACGGCGAGCCTTGTGCCAGCGTGACGTTTTGGGAAGTGGCGCAGCCGGTCATCAAGGCGCAAAACAGGATGGCGGACGAAATTAGCAAGCGGGTCATGGGTGGGATTTATTTTCTAAATTGATAAGGCTTAACAAGAAATTGGTGACTGCGCCCCGGAAATTCTGAAATTTGCCGAAATCGCCTAAAACCGTCACGGAATGCATCTTGCAAGAGATAGGTCGGCATCGACCAACAAACAGGGCGCTTCCCGGACTTACTTCACGAATGCAACACGTGAATATTCACCAACAAAAGTGCTGGCTGTCGGGTCAGCGATCAGCTTCGGTTGAACTGCCGTTGAAGCAAACGGACATGCACCCGCGCTGCAACTGGCCACGCATTGCTATGAATTCGATTGCAAATTATCAAAAGAACATGCGGGTTACGATGCAGCCTGTCACTCACGACCCTCTTTTGGAAAGACCACGATATGCGCACGAATTTTTGGCCGAATGCCCTGCGGGTAGCCCGATTCGGTTTGCTGGCCGCACTCGTCGGCGCAACAGTGGTCGCCTGTGGCGGCGGCGGCAACAACAGCGCACCGACGCAGCTTCAGGCCAACGTAAAAACCAGTTGGGAAGTGATGACCGCAGGGGACATTGCACAGTGCAATCTTCGGCCTTCGGGCGACACGAATGCCAATAAAACGGCGCAGCTGATCGAGCGGCAACTGGCTGGCGCGGGCAGTAATTCGAACGTACTGACGCTGGGCGACAACGCCTACTTTCTCGGTCTGATCATCGGCTACACCGAATGCTATGAAAAAACCTGGGGCCGGTTTATCGACAAAACCTTTGTCATTCCGGGCAACCACGACTATGAAAACAATGGCGAGGGCAATTACTTCAAATACTTTGGTGCCAAGGCCAACCCGGATGGCAAAGGCACGGGCTACTACCGCATTGACCAAAGCGGCTGGACGGTGTTTGCGCTGAACAGCAACATCGATGCGTCTGCCGCTTCGGCGCAGGCGCAGTGGCTCAAGCAGGAGCTGGCCACCGCGCAGCCTTGTGTGGCGGCGGCCTGGCACCACGCGCGGTTCAGCTCGGCGCCCGATGGCGACAACGCCAGCATGACCGCCCTGTGGGACATCCTGGACCAGGCCAGGGCCGATGTGGTGCTAGCAGCCCACGAGCACCAGTACGAGCGCTTTGGCCCGATGACGTCGGACGGCACGCTATCGACTACCGGCGGTCTGCGCTCGTTTGTGGTGGGCACGGGCGGCGCAGAGATCTACGCGCACGCCCGGGTACGCGCGGGCAGCGAAAAGCAGGCGGTCGCGTATGGCGTGCTGCGGCTGTCGCTGTCGGCGGGCAATGCGAAGTTTCGGTTTGTTGACGTTGACAACGCGGTGCTGGACGAAGGCGCGTTTGATTGCCGCTCGAAGAAGTAGGGGCTGTAACTGTGGTGGGCCACGCCTGCAAGCGCTTCGCCCAGTTTGTGAGTCCACGCTGACATTTCCTTGCGCAGCCAACCTACTGCCAGGAAACAGGGGGCCGGTATCTTGAGGGCTGGTTGATGCGACACGACAGGCATCGACCCGTGACATTCATCCATCCCGTCGCGCCAGGACAACCCTGGACTTTTCAAGTCGAAACTTCAGGAGTCAGCATGAACAAGGACCAAGTCAAAGGCGCTACCAAGGACGCCGCAGGCAAAGTGCAGGAGGCCGCCGGAAAACTGGTGGGCAGCAAAGAACAGCAGGCCAAGGGGCTGGTCAAACAGGCCGAGGGTTCCACGCAGAAGAATTACGGTGACGCCAAAGAGAACGTCAAGGACGCCACCAAAAGGTAAGGCTTTGCATTCGGCTGGGGCCTCTGTAACGGCACCCAGCCGCTTCACCTGGTCGTCATCCAGGCGAGCGCGGAGCTTCAGTGGTCAAGCCAGCGCTATTACTGTCTGCTGGGCTGCCGCGTTCGCGCGAGTGACGGTGCATAGCTCGTTTAAACAAGTTTTTTCTAAGCCCAATCGGCCGCTAGCCCTCGTAGTACCTGCACAACAAGCTATCAAAAACATGGTACGCCGTGCAGACCAGGCAGTGCCACGCCAGCCAACAGTGCGCGGCGCGAACCGGGATTCTGAACAGCGTGGAAAGAGGCGTTGAAAAGTTACACGGTTGTCTCCGTTGTCTACTTTGATATCGTGGAAATCGTTGGTGCATTGGCTGATTTGAAACTGCAGCCGCGTGAAGCGTCGTCGGGCTTTCTTCAGTCCTGCCTGCAGGCTGGGTATTCTTATGATCCAGGCTTCGTGGGCGTCGCAGCCTCATCGTGCAGTCAACTCCATCGCCATGACCACTCC
>JANPFZ010000437.1:0-6807 GCA_031423655.1 Polaromonas sp. | reverse complement strand
GTTCGAGTATCCACGAGTTCTATCCATTGCCGGATCGGATAGCGGAGGCGGTGCGGGCATTCAGGCCGATCTTAAAACCATAGCCGCGCTCGGTTGTTATGGCATGACCGCCGTCACGGCGCTAACGGCACAGAACACGCTTGGAGTCCGGTCGATTCATGGCGTGCCGCCACAGATGCTGCGCGACCAGATCGACGCGGTGATTGAAGACGTCGGTGCGCACGCCGTCAAAATAGGCATGCTGCATTCGCCAGAGATCGTGCTGACCGTAGCTGAAGCGATTGACCGTCATGCCTTGACATCGGTGGTGCTCGACCCGGTGATGGTAGCCACCAGTGGCTCGGTGCTGATCGACGGCCCGGCCATCGCAGTCCTGGTTCGTGAGCTCTTTCGCCGTGCGATGGTTGTCACGCCAAACCTCGACGAGGCATCGCTTCTTGTTGGAAGGCCAATCAATGATGAGCGTGCCATGGAAGAGGCTGCGCGGGAAATGATCCGACTGGGTGCGCAGGCGGTGTTGCTCAAAGGCGGGCATCTCGCCGGCGACGTGATCAGCGACTTGTTGGTGACGCTTGACGACCAAATCCACTGGATGCGCGCGCCGCGTATTGCGACCAGCAACACACATGGCACAGGCTGCACCCTTTCTGCTGCGATGGCCGCTTATTTGGCTTTGGGCCGGCCGCTGCAGGAAGCTGTGATCTCCGCCAGGGCCTATGTGCGCGCCGCACTTGCTGCCGGATCTGACGTGCAGACCGGGGCGGGCGGGGGGCCGCTGAACCACGGCCATGCCCCTCACGCCATGCATCTCAGGCCCTTGCCGTAAGCAGTGGCGCACTTGGGCGGGTCAAGCGGGCCAGTGCAAACGTCAAAGCCAGCGTTGGAAGCGCAGCGCCCCATCCGGGCAGAAACTGTGCGCACAGGTGGTAGCAGGCAATACCCGACAGCCAGATCACCACCGCGCTGTAGTTCACAGTGCGTTCAGTGACGAGCGATGCCACCGCAGGGTGACCCGCCAGGCGAGCCAGGATGACGCCATATAAAGGCACGAAAACGGAGCTGAGCATCAGCAGAAAAGGCTCCAGACTGTGCATCGGAAGCACCAGCGCCAATGCAGTGCAGAGAACCGCCATGGCCAACCCCCATTTCCGGACACTCCAGCGTGGTCGCAAGCTGTGGCCTGCAACCGATCCCGAATAAAGGTCGCCGTAGGCGTTGTCAACTTCGTCAATCAAAATCAGACTCAGGGCGATCAACCCGCCTTGTGCCAGCAGAAGGGCGGATACCAGATCAGTGCTGGGCGTAGTGATGGCAATCAATACCCCCAAGCTGTAGCACCAGGTGTTGGCAATCGCATAACCCAGCCAGGTGCCACGCAGAGTGCTGTTACCCGAGCGACCGTGACGCGCAAAATCAGCCACCAGAGGCAGCCAGGAAACAGGCATAGCAATCACTAGATCAAGGGCCGACAGCGTGCTCATCCCGCCAGTCCCGGCGCGATTCCATAGCGACTCCCAGCCTTGCGCATGCGCGCGCCCCAGAAATTGCCAGGTCAACCACAGCAGTGACGCGATCACCAAAGGCAACCCAAACCTGCCGATGAATTTGCGCACCAGCTTGACCATCGAGCCACTGAGCAAGGCCAGCAGCACGCCACCCCACAGCAGCGTAGCCAGTACCGGCCACACTCCGCCCCCGAATCCGCCTGATTGCCGCGCAATAGCCACGGTTCCGTCGCGCATGATGACGATCTCAAACGTGGTCCAGCCGATGAGTTGCGCGATGTTGAGAAGCACCGGCAGGCGCGCAAATTTGCTGCCGTAGGTGGCGTGCATCAATCCGGCACTCGACAGCCCACTGTCGCAGGCAATTTTTGCCGTCCAGGCCAGCAGGCCCGCGCCAAGAACCGAGCCGAGAACGATCACCACCAGCGCTTCCCTGGCGCCCAGCGCGGGCACCAGGTAAGCGCCGATCTGCATCACCAGCAGACCAACCCCCATGCTGAGCCATAAAGCAGTATGGTCGCGAAAACCGAAGACCCTGTCGGCGATGGGTAGTTGTTGAAGTGCAGTGTTTTGGCCTGATTCAGGCGTCAACGATTCTGGAACGGCAGCCATCAATTTGTCCTTGCGTCAACGGCAGAAAGAAAGCCCGCACGAGGCGGGCTTGTCTGCATATAAAACCAGAAATGTCAGTCGAATACCGGCGACTCCACCCCCAGCACCTTGTGCAGCTTCGGACTGGTGGTGGTGTATTGAAGGTGAATTTTCTTGTCCGGAAAAATGATGGGCGCAGCACCGAAAGCTGCAAGCGCGCACTCATGGAAGCCGCTCAGTATCAGTTTCTTTTTGCCCGGGTAGGTATTGATGTCACCCACCGCAAAAATACCGGGTGTGTTGGTTGAAAACTTTTCAGTGTCCACCTTGAGTTGTTTACGTTCGATGTCCAGACCCCATTCGGCAATTGGTCCCAGCTTGGGACTCAAACCGAAAAAGACCAGCAGCACGTCGAGTGGCACAACGCGCGTCACGCCGTCTGCGCCAGTAACTTTTGCGCCCGTCAGCTTGCCGTCTTTCTCTTCGTAACCGGTGATCTGGCCAATGATGAACTGCATCTCATAGGCTTCGCACAATGCGTGCATTTTGGCCACGCTGGCCGGCGCAGCCTTGAAGCCATCCCGGCGGTGAATCAAGATCACGCTTTCGGCTTTGTTTGTACCTTGGCCGACAAAATTCAATGCCCAGTCCAAAGCGGAATCGCCGCCGCCGACAACCACCAAGTTTTTGCCGGCAAAGTCAGCAGGATTCTTCACTCGATAAAAAAGCTGCGTGTCGTCAAATTTGTCCAGTCCATCGACACGAAGCAGCTTGGGTTGAAAAGCACCCACTCCAGCTGCGATAAAGATGGTCTTTGTCAGGAATCGCGTGCCCTTGGAGGTTTCGACAAAAAACCGGCCGTCGTCCTGTTTTTCCACCGTGCTGACTTCCTGGCCAAAGTGGAATGTCGCACCAAAAGGCTCGATCTGTTTCAGCAAGCTGTCGGTGAGTTCCTTGCCGGTGCATACGGGCACAGCCGGAATGTCATAAATCGGTTTGTCCGGGTACAGCTCGATGCACTGCCCACCTGGATAAGCCAGCGAGTCAATCACATGGGCCTTGATCTCCAGTAGTCCCAGCTCAAACACCTGAAAAAGCCCAACGGGCCCAGCGCCAACGATGACGGCATCGGTTTCAATAGGGCCGTCATGCTCGGCAGCAGTGTTCATCACTTCTTGATTCAGTTGGGGTTCCATGTTTTCTCGACTAGGCTTTCGGGTTCAACGGAAAATATTCGGCTGGCTCTGACGCTTATCGCACCAGTTCACTTAATTTTCCGGTTTTGTCTTTCCATTCATCGGCATCTGGCAAGGCGGCCTTGCGCTTTGTAATGCTTTTCCAGCCTGCCATGCGACTTAACTCGACGTTCAGTTTGATGAAATTGATTTGATCTGCAGGCACGTCTTCTTCGGCGTAAATGGCGTTGACAGGGCATTCAGGAATACACACCGCGCAATCGATGCATTCGTCGGGGTCAATGACCAGCATGTTGGGGCCTTCCCGGAAACAATCAACCGGGCAGACATCAACACAGTCGGTGTACTTGCAGCGGATACAGGATTCAGAAACGATGTGGGTCATGTGGTGATGGCTGTCGGTGTAAACCCCAAATTTTAAGAGCTTTCCGGCAACAGGGTCAGCCTGCCGGATTCAAAGGGTGTGCGATGGTTCAGATCACGAGGGCCGCGCCAGAGGTCTTGTGAGAGGCCGTGTCAACCAGTATCAATGAACCCAGCACGCGCGACTGCTTGTAAGGCAGTGCCGCAATCGGCTCCAGCAAGGCCATTTCGACCACGCCAATGGCGTTGACCTCCAGCTTTGCGGCGTCGTGCGTGGCAAGCGTATTGATGTTGATCTGATGCACGATGCGCTTGATTTTGGCCTTCACCCAGCGGTGGCCCTGCAGCGCCCAATAAAGCCTTCCCGGCACCAGTGGCTCCTCGTCCATCCAGGCAACCGTAGCCGTGACCTCGCGGGTGCCCAGCGGCGGCTCAAAACCCGTTGATGCCAGCAGCCAGTCACCGCGGGACACGTCAAGCTCGCGGTCGAGTATGACGCCAGCGCTGTGTCCGGCCAGCGCCGCTCGCGGTTGGCGAGCGTGATCCAGCACTTGGGCGACCGTTGCCGTTTTTCCGCTCGGTAGCACGGAGATTTGCTGCCCTGCCTGTACCGTGCCGCTCGCGATGCGGCCCCAGAAAATGCGGCGTCCCTGCGAGGTATCAGTGCTAGACGAGAATTTTTCCACCCATTGCACAGGAAACGCAAATGCGTGTTCGGTATCGGCCGGAGTCGCGGGAAGGTGTTCCAGAATTTCCAGCAAGCTGGGGCCGCCGTAGTTGCACCAGCCGGGCTTGGCATCAACCACGTTGTAGCCGATGAGGGCTGACACCGGAACAATCGCGTGGACCGGAATTTCCGCGTGGGCGGCAAACTGGTTCAAGGCCGCGCCGATATGCGCAAAGGCCAGTGCCGGGTCTTCAACTGCATCGAGCTTGTTGATCGCAAACACGATCGACGGCACTCGCAGCAAATTCACCAGTAAAGAATGGCGACGGGTTTGCGGCAACAACTCTGGCGCGGGCACTTTCCAGTCCAGTTTGGTGGCATCGACCAGAACCACCGCAGCATCCGCACTCGATGCCGCGGTGACCATATTGCGGGTGTATTGCTCATGTCCAGGTGCGTCGGCAATGATGAATTTGCGCGACTCGGTCGAGAAGTAGCGATAGGCCACGTCGATGGTGATGCCTTGTTCGCGCTCGGCCGACAGGCCATCGGTCAGCAGCGCCAGATCCGTAACGCCTGCGCGCTGGACGCCCGCCAGGTGATCTTGCAGCACCGCACGGCTGTCAACCAGCAAACGACCAATCAGGGTGCTTTTACCGTCGTCAACGCTGCCGCAGGTCACAAAGCGCAGCGCGGCCCGTGTGTCTTGGGTAACGTCTGGCAGGCCGCTGACGCCGATGGGTTCAAGGGTTGATGTGTTCATCAGAAGTAGCCTTCTTTCTTGCGCTTTTCCATCGAAGCGTCCGAGGTTTTGTCGTCCATGCGGGTCGCGCCGCGCTCGCTCACGTCGGCCGCCAGTGTCTCGATGACGATGTCGGCAGCTGTAGCGGCCGGGCTTTCGACGGGGCAGGTGCAGGTGATGTCACCGACGGTACGAAAGCGCACGGTTTTTTCGACGGCCTGTTCGCCGTCACGCAGGGGGGTCAGTTCAGTCACGGGAACCAGCAAGCCTTTGCGCTCGACGACGCTGCGTTGATGCGCGTAGTACAAGGATGGCAGTTCGATCTTTTCGCGCTCGATGTATTGCCACACATCCAGCTCGGTCCAGTTGGAAATCGGAAACACGCGAAAGTGTTCGCCCGGTTGCAGGCGGGTGTTGAAGAGCGTCCAGAGCTCCGGGCGCTGCGCTTTTGGTTGCCATTGACCAAATGCGTCGCGGTGCGAAAAAATACGCTCCTTGGCTCGGGCTTTTTCTTCGTCGCGCCGGGCACCGCCGATCAGCGCGTCAAAGCGAAACTCGTCAATCGCCTCCAGCAGCGTGACGGACTGATGCACATTGCGCGACTCACCAGGATGCGCGAGGCGAACCGTTCCGCGCGCCATCGAATCTTCAACGCTGCGCACGACCAGATTGGCGCCGAGCTGTTTGGCCCGGTAATCGCGAAAGTCGGTGACTTCATGAAAGTTATGACCGGTGTCGATCATCAGCAGCGGATACGGAATGCTGCCGCCGCGCTCCTTGTCCAAAAAGGCTTTCTCGGCGCACTTGAGCAGCACCAGCGAGTCTTTTCCGCCAGAAAACAGCAGGGTGGGGCGCTCGAAAGCGGCTGCGACTTCGCGCAGGATGAAGATCGCCTCTTCCTCGAGCGCGTCGAGGTGGGCATTGCTCAAAACATGAGTCATCGGGTGCGGCGCGTCGCCGAGCAGTTGGGGTTCGATTCGTGCGTTCATAACAATATTCAATAAGATTCAGTGCGCTACAGGCCGGATGGGAATGACGCTGGAAACGCTCGAGACACTCGACATGGGCTCGAACGCGGCAGGCTCCTGCGCTTCGTGCGTGCCGTCGGCGCTGACATGCAGGCCGCATTCTTTGGCGCTTTCCTGCTCCCACCACCAGCGGCCGGAGCGAAAGTCTTCGCCCAAGGTCACCGCGCGGGTGCAGGGCGCGCAGCCGATGCTCGGGAAAAATTCATCGTGCAGCGGGTTGTAGGGAATGTCATTGTTGGCAATGAAGTGCCAGACATCGCCCCACGTCCAGTCGGCCAGCGGATTGATCTTGGTGCGCGTCACTGCCTCACCATTGATGACGAGGTTTTGCTGTTCCACGTCATGCACTTCGGCGCGCGCATTCGACTGCTCGCGCCGCAAGCCGGTGATCCAGCCTTTTTTGCCGCTGAGTGCGCGGGCCAATGGCTCCATCTTGCGGAAGTCGCAGCAGGTTTTACGCAACTCCAGGCTCTGGTACATGGCATCCTTGCCAAATTCCGCTACAAATTTATCGGCAACAATCGGATCGGGCTGATAGGTATCGACTTTGCGGTTGTAGCGATCTTCCAGCCGCCCGACGAGTGCCAGGGTTTGCGCATGCAGCATGCGCGTGTCGAGCACGAAGATGCTGGATGCGATGCCGGTCTCTGCAATCAAATGCGTGACGACCATGTCTTCGGCACCCAGACTGGAAGCCTGGGTCACCGGCGAGTAT
>JANPFZ010000436.1:0-5261 GCA_031423655.1 Polaromonas sp. | reverse complement strand
GTCAGGGCCGGGGCATCGTTGATGCCATCGCCGACCATGCCGACCTTGTTGCCCTGGGCTTGCAGCGCCTTGATCTTTTCGGCCTTCTGGCCCGGGAGCACTTCGGCCAGCACGATGTCGATACCCAGCTCCTTGCCGATGCGCTCGGCAGTGGCCTGGTTATCGCCCGTCATCATCGCCACCTTGACGCCGCGTTCCTGCAGTTTGGCAATGGTTGCTTTCGATGTCGGCCGTACCGCGTCGGCAATCGCAATCAGGCCGATGAGCTGGCCTGCGCGCGCCACATGCACCACCGTGCGACCAGCACCCTCGAGCCGTGTGGCGTCTGCAACCAGCGCCTTCATGGACTCCGGGCTCACGTCTTCCGACTGCATTAGCTTGCGGTTGCCTAGCAGGACGGCATCGGGGCCGATCATGGCACGAGCGCCCTGCCCGTCGATATTGGTGAAGCCCGTGGCCACCTCGACGGGGGTGGTGCCGGCCCGCTTGAGCACCGCCAGCGCCAGCGGATGCTCGGAGAACTTTTCAACGCCCGCTGCCACGGCGAGCAGTTGTGCTTCGGTGACCCCGGGCGCCACGACCATTTCGACCACATCGGGCTGCCCGACGGTGAGGGTGCCGGTCTTGTCGAAAACCACGACGGTCAGCCGGGTGGCATTCTCCAGCGCGGCGGCGTTCTTGAACAAGATGCCATTCATCGCCCCCAGGCCGGTGCCGACCATGATGGCCATCGGTGTTGCCAGCCCGAGCGCGTCCGGGCAGGCGATCACGAACACCGTGATCGTCAGCGTTAGTGCGAACAGCAGGGGCTGGCCCAGTACCCAGAACCAGACTGAGAAGGTGAGCAGCCCGATGGCGATGGCTGCCAGTACCAGCCATTGGGATGCCCTGTCGGCCAGCAACTGGCCGGGTGCCTTGGAGTTTTGCGCTTCCTGGACCAGCTTGACGATCTGCGCCAGCGCGGTGTCGGCACCGACCTTGGTGGCCTTGTAGCGGAAGCTTCCGCTTTTGTTGATAGTCGCACCAATGACGGGATCGCCGACCACCTTCTTGACCGGCATGGACTCGCCCGTCAACATGGATTCGTCGACCTGTGAGCTGCCTTCCGTGACTTCACCATCGACCGGGATCTTGGCGCCCGGCTTGATGACGACGGTCTCGCCAGCGAGCACCTGTGCAGTCGGCACTTCGGTCTCGACGCCGTGACGCACCACCCTGGCCATCGCCGGGGCCAGGTCCATCAGTGCGCGAATCGCGTCCGAGGCGCCGGCGCGGGCCCGCATTTCGAGCCAGTGCCCGAGCAGAATGAACACCAGCAGTACCGCCGAGGCTTCAAAAAAAACCTCGCTTTCGTAGAAAAACGTAGCGCCCACACTGAAGATATAGCCGGTGCCGACCGACAGCACAATTAGCGTTGCCATGTTGGCGACTCCGTTACGGGCTGCGCGCCAAGCCGCCACCACAAAAGGCCATACCGGGTAGGCAATGGCAGCCGTGGCTGCGATGAACAGAAAGAGCTTGTTATCCAGTCCGAAAGGTGTCGGGAAGTCGCCGAACATCTGGCCCATTGGTGAGTAGAGGAAGACGGGCACGGTGAACACCAAGGCCACCAGGAAACGGTTGCGCATGTCGTTCGCCATGTCCTGCATCGACATGCCCGGCGCATGGCCCATGTCGTGCATCATGTCCGCTTTCTGGTCCACCAGCGAATTGGCCGCCTTGCCCGCTCCGCCACGAACGCTTTGGCCTGCGTGGGCATTGCCGCCCGCCTCGTGATCAGCCTGATCGCATAAATGCGCCGGAACCAGCTCGCCGCGGCAGTGGTAGCCACAATCGAGCACCCGCTGGCGGATGGCGTCCAGCGTGACCTTGGCTTCGTCATAGTGAACGGTCGCGCTGCCTGCCACATAGTTCACGTCGGCGTGCTGAACGCCAGGTAAGGTCGAAAGCTGCCGTTGAACACCTGCCGCGCTCAATGTAGAGACCAGCTCGCCGACTTCGATGGTGCTGGTTTTCATGGTGTTTCTTCGCTGCTTTCATCGGTGGTGTCAGCGCGCCATACTCCGGCGTTGGTGCACTCAGGCTTGAACTCGAACGCCATAGCTGTGTCGGACTGGACCATCTTGCTTATCATGTGTTTGCTCTCCCGGCTCTTTTTGCTCATGGCGTGGCTGTTTCGTCGTTCGCTGCCGGGCGAGCATGGGCCGGGTAGCCGAGGCGCGTGATAGCCGATTCGATTTGGGCGGGTGTCACGCGGGAAGGATCCGTCACGACTGTGGCGACGCCGGGGCGAAGCGTGACTTCAGCATGGCTGACGCCGTCGATCTGGCTGAGGGCGCGCTGCACGCTGCCGGTGCAGCTGCCGCAGGTCATGCCACTGACATCGAAGCTGATGGTCTGCATGGTGACGTCTCCTTGGGGTGTCGAATCGGATGAAGCTGACAGGACCGGGTGTTCAGGCGCAGGCAGCGTCACGGTCCCATATCGGCGTGAAGCGTGGCGTGCTCAAGGCGTCGACTTCGTATTGCGCGCTGAACCCGGCTGATGGGACGTATGAAATCCCGAAACTTTCGGTTTCACGCCGTTCTGCGAATGGTCATGGTTCATTTGTTCCTCCAGAGATTGAGAGAAACTCAACGCGTCAGGCGGTTGAGCAACCAGGCGAAGAACACCCCGGCAAGCAGAGCCCACATGCTGAGCACGAGCAGCGCCGTCAAGAAACCCGCCCACGCGAATGGCTGCGGCTTGACCATGCTGCTGAAGTCCATGCCGTGGAACAGGTTGTTCATGAAACCGAGGAATGGGCCAGGTGCCAGCGCCCAGACCAGCGCGCACAAGGCATAGAACGCCCCGACGGTGATGGCCAGCGCGAACCCTGTGCGAAGCGGGGAATGGTCAGGGGTCATTTTTCTCTCCGATGGTTAATGACAAGCGCGTGAATCAAGGCACGGTGTCGCGGTCTAGCTTCACGCGCTTGAGCAGCGCCGAGTTGACGATCACCGACAAGGACGACAGCGCCATCGCCGCCGCGGCAATCATGGGATTCAGAAATCCCAGCGCGGCAACGGGCAGGCCGACGGTGTTGTAGATGAAGGACCAGAACAGGTTCTGCTTGATGGTCCGCATGGTGGCGCGCGACAGGCGAATACCCGTCACGACATCGCGCACATCGTTGCGCAGCAGGATGATGCCGCCAGTCTCCTTGGCGACGTCCGACCCGGAGCCGATGGCAATGCCGATATCCGCCGTGGCCAGCGCCGGTGCGTCGTTGACGCCATCGCCCACCATCGCGACGACCTTGCCACTGGCCTGCAGTTCCTTGATCACCTTCGCTTTGTCGGAAGGCAGCACGTCGGCAATGACCCGGTCGATGCGCAGCAGGCGGCCGATCGCGTCGGCGGTACGCTGGTTGTCGCCGCTCAGCATGATCACCTGCACTTTTTCGGCCTGCAGTGCGGCGATGGCGTCCTGCGCCTCCGGCCTGACCGTATCGGCGACCGCAATCACGGCAACCAGACGGGTGCCGCTGGCCAACAGCATGGCGGTCTTGCCATCGGCTTCCAGACGTTCCATCTCGGGCTGCACCCGACCAATGTCCACGCCTTCGCGCTGCATCAGCCGGCGGTTGCCCAGCAGCACCGGCTGACCGTCGATCCGGCCCTGCACCCCATGGCCTGGAACGGAATCGAAACCCTCGACCGTCGCTGGCGCCACGCCAGCCTCACGCGCGCCGCGCACGATGGCTTCGGCCAGCGGGTGTTCCGAACCGGCCTCAAGGCTCGCCGCCAGCCGCAACGCCTGATCTTTCGTCCACTCCGGCTGCACCAGAACGTCAGTGAGGGCGGGCTCGCCACGCGTCAGCGTGCCGGTCTTGTCGAACACCACGGTGTCGAGTTTCTGTGCCTTCTCGAGCACCTCGGCGCCGCGAATCAGGATGCCAGCCTGCGCGCCGCGCCCCACGCCAACCATCAGCGCGGCGGGTGTGGCGATGCCGAGCGCGCAGGGGCAGGCAATGATCAGTACCGCGATGAAGGCCAGCAGCCCCTGCGGAAAGTCGCCCAACAACCACCAGCCTGCGAAAGCCAGGAAAGCCGTGGCCACGACGGCCGGCACGAAGTAGCGCGTCACTTCGTCGGCGATGCGCTGGATCGGTGCACTGCTGGCTTGGGCGTCCTCGACCATCTTGATGATCTGGGCCAGCGCAGTCTCGGTGCCCACGCGCGTGGCCTCGAAGCGGAACGAACCGGTGCGGTTCAGCGTTCCGCCGATGACGCTGGAGCCGACCTGCTTTTCGACCGGCATCGACTCGCCGGTCAGCATCGACTCATCGACGGCCGACGCGCCCTCCAGCACCAGCCCGTCGGTCGCAATGCGCTGCCCCGGACGCGTCACAACGGTCTCACCCACCATGACGCTCTCAGCCGGAACTTCCATCTCGACGCCACCCCTCATCACCTGGGCGGTGGCGGGCTTGAGGTCGAGCAGCTTGCGTACAGCCGCAGAGGAGTGCTTCTTGATGATCTCTTCCATGTACTTGCCCAGCAGCACAAAAGCGATGATGACGGCGGAGACTTCAAAGTACACCGCGCGCTCATCGATCCCGACCGGCAACACGCTGGGGAAGAAGACCACGGCCACGCTGTAGAAATAGGCCACCGAGGTGCCCATCGCGATGAGGAAATCCATGTTGATGCGGCGGCTGCGGATGGCATTCCACGCGCCCTTGTAAAAGCTCCATCCGCCGATGAACTGCACCGGTGTGACCAGCAGAAACAGCCACATACCCCAGGTGAACCAGGGCAGCGCCGAAACCGGTGCCCAGCTGACGATGGTGGCGCCGGTAGCCAGTGCCAGAAAGGCACCGGCCCGCATGATCGCCAGCATCAGCACGCCGGTCAGCGCGATGGCCACGCGCGTGCGCATCGACTTCAGCTCCTGCTCTGGCGACTCGAAGGTGCGCTGACAGCCGACGCTGCAGAAGTAGTAACTGCGTCCGCCCCGTTCGGAGCGTAAAGCACTTGCCTTGTCAACCATCATGCCGCAGATCGGATCCTTGGCCTGGCCTTGCAGTTCGCGACGCAACGCGGCTTGCATCGGCAGTCCGCGATCGGGGGTCGTCGGGGCCAGAGCGGATATCGGCGCGCCAATGGCATCCGGTACCGGGGTCGCCGCCGTGCCAAGGTACTTCTTGGGGTCGATCTCAAACTTGTGCTGGCAATCTTTGGAACAGAACAGGTACAGCTTGCCCTCATACTGGATGC
>JANPFZ010000435.1:0-5142 GCA_031423655.1 Polaromonas sp. | reverse complement strand
CCGGTGAAGATGCTCGAGATGAAACAGGACGCGCTGGACCGCGGCATCGCCACCATCCGCAAGAATTACGAGTCGCAGGTTAAAAGAGGCAAGCTCAAGCAGGATAAATATGAGCAGCGCATGAGCCTGCTCAGCACCACGCTCAGCTACGACGACCTCAAGGACGCCGACATGGTGATCGAAGCCGTGTTTGAGGAAATGGGTGTCAAGGAAAAAGTGTTTGGCGAACTCGACCGCGTGATGAAACCCGGCGCCATTCTGGCGTCAAACACCTCCACGCTCGACATGAACCAGATTGCGGCTTTCACCCAACGCCCGCAGGACGTAATCGGCACACACTTCTTCAGCCCGGCTAACGTCATGAAGCTGCTGGAAGTTATCCGCGCTGAAAAAACCGGCAAGGATGTGCTTGCCACCGTGATGGCATTGGGCAAAAAGATTCGCAAAACGTCCGTGGTTTCAGGCGTCTGTGATGGCTTTATCGGCAACCGCATGATCGAGCAGTACGGCCGTCAGGGCGGCTTCCTGCTGGACGAAGGCTGCACGCCGGCGCAGGTCGACAAGGCGATTGAAAAGTTTGGTTTCATGATGGGCCCATTTCGCATGGGCGACCTGGCTGGCAACGACATTGGCTGGGCGATTCGCAAGCGCCGCTACCAGGAAAAACCGGGTATGAAGTACAGCAAGACCGCTGACCTGCTGTGCGAAAAAGGCCGCTTCGGTCAAAAGACAGGCGCCGGCTGGTATGACTATCTTCCTGGCAAACGCGATGCGATTCCGAACGCTGAAGTTGTCAAGATGATTGACGACCACCGTGCGTCGCTGGGTATCACGCCGCGCAAGATATCTGACGAAGAAATCGTTCAGCGGCTGGTGTATGCGCTGGTCAATGAAGGGGCGCACATTCTGGAAGAAGGCATTGCCTCCAAGGCCAGCGATATTGACATGGTGTACCTGATGGGCTATGGCTTTCCGGCCTATCGTGGCGGCCCGATGCTGTATGCCGACCAGGTCGGCCTCTTCAACGTGGTGCGCGCGATGAACCGCTTTGCGCAGAACCCGCTGGATGACGCCAGCTTCTGGAAACCCGCGCCGCTGCTCGCCCGGCTGGTCGCTGAAGGCAAGACCTTCAACTGATTCAGCAACGGTATCCGCTCAACGGCATCCGCTTCAAACCCATTTCCGGAGATTCAAATGACCACAGCTGTAATCGTATCGACTGCTCGCACGCCCCTGGCCAAAAGCTGGAAGGGCTCCTTCAACATGACGCACGGAGCCACACTGGGTGGCCACGCGGTCGAGCACGCCATCAAGCGCGCCGGCATCGAAGCCGCCGAAGTCGATGACGTGATCATCGGCTGCGCCACGCCGGAAGGCGCGACCGGCTCCAACATCGCCAGGCAGATCGCGTTGCGCGCTGGCTTGCCGGTCACCGTGTCGGGCATGACGGTAAACCGTTTTTGTTCGTCGGGATTGCAAACCATCGCGCTGGCCGCCCAGCGCATCGTGGCGGGCGAGGCAGATATTTATGTAGCTGGTGGTGTCGAAAGCATTTCCTGCGTGCAGCAAGAAGCCAATACCCACATGCTGGCTGACAGCTGGCTGATGAAGAACAAACCCGAGATCTACTGGAACATGCTGCAGACCGCCGAACAGGTCGCCAAGCGCTACGGCATTTCGCGCGAGCGCATGGACGAGTATGGCGCCGGCAGCCAGCAGAAAGCCACTGCCGCGCTGGCAGCAGGTCTGTACGAAGCAGAAATCGCACCGATCACGGTGACCATGGGCGTGGCCGATCCGGTGATGGGTTTGACGACAAAAAAAGTCACCGTCAGCAATGACGAGGGCATTCGTGCGGGCACCACAAAAGAAGGCATCAGCGGCATCAAGCCGGCCATTCCGGGCGGCGTGATTGCAGCGGGCAACGCCAGCCAGTTTTCAGATGGCGGCGGTGCGGTGGTGATGATGAATGAAACAGTGGCCGAGAAGAAGGGTTTGAAGCCGCTGGGCCGCTTCCTTGGTTTCGCCGTCGCCGGTTGCGAGCCCGACGAAATGGGCATCGGCCCGGTGTTTGCCATTCCGAAAGTGTTGGCCAAGCTCGGGCTGAAGGTCAGCGATATTGACCTTTGGGAATTGAATGAAGCATTCGCCGTGCAGGTGCTTTACTGCGCCGACAAGCTCGGCATTCCGATGGAGAAACTCAATGTCAACGGCGGCGCGATTGCCGTCGGTCACCCTTACGGCGTGACCGGCCAGCGCCTGACGGGCCATGCCTTGATTGAAGGCAAGCGCCGTGGCGCCAAGCGCGTTTGCGTGACGATGTGCATTGGTGGCGGCATGGGCGCTGCGGGGGTTTTTGAAGTGTTGTGAGCACGCGATTCCCCGCGACTTGCCGACCTGTTGGTCATGAAACCGGCTTCTGGCAACATGGCCACACGGCACCTTGACATTTGATGGACTCGACACCATGGCCTTGCGCGAAACACTGGACTTTCTGCTACACGACTGGCTAGATGCCGGCTCACTGACCGCGCGGGAACGCTTCGCCGACCACTCGCGCGAAACCTTCAACGCGGTGTTCGATACCTGCGAGCGCATCGCCCGCGAAAAGTACGCGCCGTTCAACCACACCGTTGACACGCAGGAGCCGCATTTCGACGGCGAAAAAGTCATCTTGCCGCAGGCCACGCACGACGCGCATGCGGCCTACGCGGCTTCGGGCATGCTCAGCGCGGCGCAGGACTACGCGTTGGGCGGCATGCAGTTGCCGTACACCATTGAGGCCGCAGCCAACGCGTTTTTCGCGATGGCTTCAGTCAGCATCGGCTCGGGCATGCTCACCACCGGCAACGCCAATTTGCTGATGGTGCACGGCACCGAGACGCAAAAAGAAGTATTCGCGAAGAACGAATTTTCCGGCCGCTTTTCGGGAACCATGTGCTTGTCGGAACCGCAGGCTGGCTCGTCGCTCAGTGACGTGACGACGCGAGCGCTGCCCGATGGCGATGATTTTGACGCCGACGCGCTGGGTCCGCGCTATCGCCTCAAGGGCAACAAGATGTGGATCTCGTCCGGCGAGCATGAGTTGACCGAAAACATCATTCACCTGGTGCTGGCGAAAATTCCTGGGCCCGATGGAAAGCTGATTGCTGGTACGCGCGGGATTTCGCTGTTCATCGTGCCAAAGTGGCTGGTGAACGTGGAGAGCCCTCACCCCGGCCCTTTCCCACGGGGAGAGGGTGAAAAGAGCAGCGTGAAAGTCACGCTGGGCAGCAGGAACGACGTGGCGCTGGCGGGGCTGAACCACAAACTTGGCTGGCGCGGCACCACCAACACGCTGCTCAATTTCGGCGAAGGCAAATACCCCGTCAATAACAAAGCGGGCGACCCATTTGGCAACGGCGCAGGCGCCGTGGGCTACCTGGTCGGCAAGCCGCACGAAGGCTTGCGCTGCATGTTCCACATGATGAACGAGGCGCGCATTGGCGTCGGCATGGCCGCCACCATGCTTGGCATGGCGGGCTACTACGCTTCGCTCGACTACGCCAAAAACCGTTCGCAGGGCAGACCTATCGGAGTTGGAGGTAAAGACGTCGCCCAACCGCAAATCCGCATCATTGAACATGCGGACGTCAAGCGCATGTTGCTGGCGCAAAAAGCTTATTGCGAAGGCGCACTGGCACTTGAGCTGTACTGCGCCCGGCTGGTTGATGAGCACCATACCGGCGAGGCACAGGCTGCCGACGACGCGCGGCTGCTGCTGGAAGTGCTGACGCCCATCGCCAAAAGCTGGCCCAGCGAATGGTGCCTTGAGGCCAACTCATTGGCAATTCAAGTACACGGTGGCTACGGCTACACGCGCGATTTTCCGGTCGAGCAGTACTGGCGCGACAACCGCCTCAACATGATCCACGAGGGCACGCACGGCATTCAGGCGCTCGATTTATTGGGTCGCAAGGTGTTGATGGAAGGGGGCAGGGGGCTGGAACTACTCGCTGCGCGCATACAGGCGACGATGGCCCAGGCGGGGACGGTACCTCAGCTTGCGGCACATGCCGAAGCGCTGGGCAAAGCACTGCATCACATCGCCAGCGCCACCAAAGCGGCCTGGTCAACCGGCAAGCCGCTCGATGCGCTGGCCAACGCCGTGCCCTACATGCAGGCCTTCGGTCACACCGTGCTGGCGTGGATCTGGCTTGATGTTTCGGTCGCCTCGGTGAAACTGAATGCTACTAAATCAATAGCTGCTATCGCAGGTAATACGGGGGCTACACAGTATTTTTATCACTATGAGCTGCCCAAAGTCGCGGCCTGGCTGAAGGTGGTCGAGGCGCGTGACCTGACTTGCGCCAACTTCCCCGAAGAGGCGTTCTGATGGGTTTCTTCAAGCCTACCACCGCAGGCACGCCGAGCGCATCTGGCAAATTGATCGCGCGTTTGCATGCGCTGATCTGGATTTTGATTTATGCCGGCCTGCTGACGCTGGTGCTGGGCCTGTCGGCTGCGCGCGTCGACCCTGCCATCGGCTGGTCACTGGTCGTAGGCGGGAGCATCGTGGCCGCCGTCGGCTTTTTTCTGATTTGGCTGCGTTCGCGCATGGATGAAAAAAAATGATCAAGCACATCGTGATGTGGAAGCTGAAAAACCCCGCCGATGCGGCCCATTTCAAATCGCAACTGGATAGCTGCATCGATCTCGTACACGGCATGCGAAGGTTCGAGGTCGCGATCAGGACAGCAGAACTCGACGCCAACTGCGATGTTGTGCTTTACTCTGAATTTGAAGATGCGGCTGCACTGGCCGCTTATCAAAATCATCCGCATCACCAGCAAATCAGCCTAGTCCTGGGCGCGTTGCGAGACACCCGCAGCGTGCTTGATTACGAAATTTATTACCCACGTCAGGGAGCCACATCATGACCCGTACCATCCAGCAGTTGTTTGATCTCAGCGGCAAAACCGCGCTCGTCACCGGCGGCTCTCGCGGGCTCGGCCTGCAGCTGGCGCAGGCGCTGGGCGAGGCCGGCGCAAAAATCATGCTCAGTTCGCGCAAGGCTGACGATCTGATTGAGGCTGCGGCTGAATTGAAATCTGCCGGCATCGACGTTGACTGGATAGCGGCTGACTGCGCGAAAGAAGCCGA
>JANPFZ010000434.1:0-5833 GCA_031423655.1 Polaromonas sp. | reverse complement strand
GGGCTTCGCTGTGCGCCAGGATGTAGGCAATCTCCGGCCCCACCAGCCTGAAGTTGATCGGCACGGCAACCAGACCCGCACGGGCCAGCGCCACGTAAATCTCCATCCATTCGATGCAGTTGTAGGCCAGCACGCCAACCCGGTCGCCCTTGCGCAGGCCCAAACCCAGCAGGCCGTGGCCCAGGCTGCTGGCCCGCTGGTTCCATTTGGCAAAGCTCATCTGGCGGCGTGAATCCTGCACGCCGATCTTGGCGGGGCTGAGCCGGGCATGGGTGGCGACAGCGTCGGCAATGGTGAGCAAACGGCTCATAGTTGGGGTCTCCTTGGCGGGGGTGAAAAATTTTGCAATTGGGCGATTATAGAACTCTGAATTCAGAATACAATAAACTGAGAAGTTCGGCAAGTCCTGCGGAAACGTTGGAAACTGCAGAATCTTCGGATTGGCCGTGACCGGTCCTTCCCTCACAAATCCTCAAGGAGACAGCCATGGGCATTTCGGAACATTCAGCGAAAAATTCAGCGGAACATACAGCCGCAGCGGTGATTGCGCGCTTTCTCAAACAGCGCGGCGTGGACCGGGTTTTCGGGCTGTGCGGCGGGCACATCATGCCGATCTGGATGCGGCTTGACGCCGAAGGCATCCGCATCATCGACACACGCGACGAGCGGGCCGCCGTCTACATGGCCCATGCCCATGCCGAACTCACCGGCGGCCTGGGTGTGGCCCTGGTCACCGCCGGCCCTGGCGTAACCAACGCCATGACCGGCATCGCCAACGCCCATGTGGCGCGCGTGCCGGTGCTGGTGCTGTCGGGCGTGCCGCCGGTGCGCCAGGAAAACCGTGGCGCGCTGCAAGACATGGTTCACACCGACCTGGTTCGTTCGCTCACCCGCTATGCACGCACTGTGCGCCAGCCCGAGCTGGTGCTGCAGGAGCTGGACGAAGCCGTCTCGCGCGCCTTCGGCCAGGGCGGCGAGCCGGGGCCGGTCTACCTGGATTTTCCGGTCGACACGCTGCGCGGCCAGGTGCCGCTGGCGCTGCAGTTGCCCGAGCATTTCGCGCCCAAGGCCAAGCCCCTCTTGATACCCGACGCGGCCACGGTTCAGGCGGCCATCGACCTGCTGTGGTCGGCCAAGCGGCCCCTGTTCATCTCGGGGCGGGGCGCACGCGGCGCCGGCCCGGCTCTGGCCCGGCTGCTCAGCCGACTGAACGCAGCGTACCTGGACACCGGCGAGAGCCGCGGCCTGGTGCCGGACGATCATCCCTCGGTGGTGGCGGCCATGCGCGGCTCGGTGATGGGCGAGGCCGACCTGGTGGTCACGGTGGGCCGACGGCTAGATTTTCAGCTGGCCTATGGATCGCCGGCGGTCTTCGGCCAGGCGAAATTCCTGCGCATCGCCGATTGCGCGCCCGAGCTGCGCGACAACCGCCGCGGCAGCGTGGAAATGCTGGCCACGCCGGCGCTGGCGCTGGAAGCCATCCTGACGGCCGCGGGCGAGCGCCAGATCGCCACCGACACAGCCTGGTCTGCTGCCCTGCGCCGCAAGCACCTGGAGCGCGCCGAGAAGCTGGTGACTTCCATGCGTAACGCGCCCGCCGGCAGCGACGGGCTGATGCATCCGAACCGGCTGCTGTCGGCCCTGCGCGACGCCTTGCCGCAAGACGCGATTGTGGTGGCCGATGGCGGAGACTTCCTGAGCTTCGCACGCGTGGGCTTGCCCGCCACCACCTATCTCGATCCAGGGTCGCTGGGCTGCATCGGCGTCGGAACGCCCTTCGGGGTGGCGGCCAGCCTGGCCTTCCCGGACCGCACGACGGTGGTGGCCACCGGCGATGGCGCCTTCGGCTTCAACGCCATGGAGCTGGACACGGCCGTACGCCACAAGGCGCCGCTGCTGGTGGTGGTGGCCAACAACGGCTCCTGGGCCATCGAGGTCCGCGACCAGCTTGAAACGCACGGCAAGGTGGTGGGAACCCGTCTGCAGTTCGCAGACCACGCGGCGATGGCACGCGCCTTCGGCATGCATGCCGAGCGCGTGGAAAAAGCCGAAGACCTGCCGGCAGCCATCGCCCGTGCGCTCGCCAACCGTCCGGCGCTGCTCGATGTGCTGGTCACGCCGGAAGCGGTCTCCTCGGATGCCAAGTCGGGGCTGGCGTGGGTGCCGGACCTGCAGCCGCTGGCCGCCTGGGACCAGGCCGAGCGAGCCTGGCGCCAACCCGACGCGGCGACGGACTGAACCCAGGTGCCCGCCAATCGACAGCCATGAAAATTCTTGAAGCTCAGCCCAAGCTGGTGGAGCAGGTCCACGGCGCCATCCTGTCCGAAATTTCCTCGGGCCGGCTGCTGCCGGGTGCGCGCATCATCCAGGAGCAGATCGCACAGGATCTGGGCGTGTCGCGTCAGCCGGTGCAGCAGGCCCTCTTGCTGCTGCGCAACCAGGGTGTGCTTCGTGACGCCGCCGGGCGCGGGCTGATCGTCGCGCCGCTGGACCCGGACTATGTGCAAAACATGTACGACATACGCGCGGTCATTGAAGGCCTGGCCTGCCGCAAGGCCGCCGAGATCAATGCGCAGCAGGCCGGCGCGCGCGGACCCGCCCTAATCCACGAAGGCCGCAGGGCGGTGCAGAGCGGCCAGGTGGGCGAGATGATCGCCGCCGACATGGCCTTTCACGAGTTCATCTATGGCCTGTCAGAAAACCCGCTGATCGCCCCCGCCATGGAAACGCACTGGACCTATACGCAGCGCGTGATGGGCGAGGTGCTGATGCAGGGCGAGAAGCCACGTGACATCTGGAACCAGCATGAGGCCATGCTGGAAGCCATCGCGGCAGGCGCTGCGGAAAAGGCCGAGAACATCGCGCGCCAGCACATCCTGCAGGCCGCCGACTTCATGGTAGCCCGCCTGCGCGGCGCTGCCGAATCGAACGATGCCGAGCTGCCACCGACACAGGCTGAAGGACTGCGGCGCCGCGTGGCGCAGCGATGACAGCCGCGCCACGCATCGGTTTGCGGGTCAGGCATCAAATCCGAGGAGATGCCATTGCTATACATTTAATAGCTAATTACGCACGAATTCCCTGGGCTTGAAGCCTATTTGACACACAAGCACGAGCAACACGTGCTTATTGCGGCTCGATCTTCGCGTCCTTGATCGCCTTGGCCCACTTGACGGTTTCCTTCTGCGTGCGCAGGCCCAGCGCTTCGGGCGTACCGGGCTCGACCAGGAAGCCATTGGCAGCAAACTTCTCCTGCAGGTCTTTGCTGTTGGCTGCGGCGTTGATGGCCTGATTCAGTTTGGCGACGACTTCGGGCGGTGTGCCGGCCGGCGCGAAGATCGCGAAGTAGGCGATCAGCTCGTAGTCCTTCAAGCCCAGCGCTTCATTGACGGTGGGCAGCTCGGGAATCGCCGGCGAGCGCTGGGTCGATGTCACGGCCAGGCCCCGAACCTTTTTCCCGTTGACTTGCGGCAGCATCACGCCGAAATCGGCGCTGAACATCATCACCTGGCCGCCGATCAGGTCGGTCATCGCGGCCGGTCCGCTCTTGTAGGGCACGTTGGTCATCTGGATGCCGGCCATACTGGCCAGCACTTCACTGGACACCAGCTGCGAGGTGCTGGCGCTGGCAAAGGTCACATTGCCGGGCTTGGCTTTCGCCAGCTCAACGAACTCACGCAGATTTTTGGCTGGCACGTCGTTATTGACAGCAATGATCAGCGGCACCGATCCGAGGTAGCCGACCGGCGCGAAGGCGGTGTCCTGGTTGTAGGGAAGCGTCTTCATCAGGCTTTTCAGCGCCGCGTTGGTGCTGTTGGTGCCGATCAGGATGGTGTAGCCGTCAGGCGCTGCCTTGGCGACGGCATCCGCACCGAGCATGCCGTTCACGCCGGCCTTGTTCTCAACCACGATGATCTGGCCGAGCGTCTCGGACATTTTTTGCGCGAAGGCGCGGCCAATCTGGTCAGTGGTGCTGCCGGCGGCAAACGGCACGATGGCCTTGATCGGCTTGTTCGGATACGGCTGGGCCAGTGCGGCGGAGGCGCACAGCACAGCGCCGCACAAAGCGGCAAAGGAACGGAAAGCAGCGCGCATGAAAGTCTCCTTGATTTCTATTGGACAAGTTTAGGACAGCTCAACACGCGTTATCGAGGCCATGTGGAGTGGGATGTCAAGAATCGCAGCGCTCAGGGTCTTGCCATGCGCATCGAGCCCCAGCGAACGCGTCACGCCGCCGCCCAGCGCATCGTTCATCACAAAATGCACGGCGCCCAGATGCGGCAGCGTGTAGCGCTGCACCGAGCCGCGAACAATGCCCGCGTAATGGGCCTTCACGCAATCGGCAGTGAGTACCCGTTCGAGCAAGGGGTAGTCGGCCACATCACGCGCAATCACGCTCAGCGTGGCGCGGTTGCCCTTGTCGCCCGAGCGGGCCAATGCAATGTCGCGCACCTTCATCTCATAGCTCCAGGATGTGGCATGTCGTGCGAACAGCTTCGCGCGGAATCAAGGCAGACGCCGCCGCAATCACTTCGCGCACTGACTGCGTCACACCGCCGCCGCCGGCCGGGCCGTTCAAGTACAACGCTTCGACTTCCTGGCCAACCCATTCGGCCTGCGCCTGCGTGTCGCAGCGAACGGCCAGCCGCACGCGCACTTCATAGGGTTCATGCGCGGCTCCAAGCAAGGCGCCGTGCATGGCATTGACGCCGATTAATTCGCAGCGGTGCTCCAGCGCATCAAGACCGCGTTTTTTCAGGCGATGCTTCAGCACGTCCAGGGCCAGCTCGCCACGCGCGCGGGCACCGGGGCCGGCATACGAGATCTGGCCTTCGCCAATAAAGCCGTCGCGGTAGCCCAGCGTTACTTTCAATTGATCGGGCCGGGCGTGGCCGCTGGCATGTGACACCTGCACGCGGTCAATGCCCAAATCCTTGATCTGCACAGCCGAAAAATCTGCCACCACATCGGGCTGCAGGTAGCGTGCGGGGTCTTCAATCTCATAGAGCAGTTGCGCGGTGCAGGTCAGGCGATCAACCCGACCGCCGGTGCATGCAAGCTTGGTGATCACCGCGCTGCCATCGGCCTGCACTTCGGCCAGGGGGAACCCGACCTCATGCAGGCCCGGCACATCAAAGTAAGCCGGGTCGGCAATATAGCCGCCACTGACCTGGGCCGCGCATTCAAGCAGATGTCCGACCAGAATGCCGCGTCCCATGCGCGGCCAGTCATCGGCGGGCCAGCCGAAGTGATGCATCAGCGGCGCGAGAAAAAGCGCCGGGTCCGCGACACGGCCGGTGATCACTACATCGGCACCGGCACCAAGAGCGGGCAGCAGTGCATCAGCGCCCAGATACGCATTGGCAGATATCAACCGGCCCTGCAGACTGCGCACGGTTTCATCTGATTCAAGCAAGGGCGCATCATTCGCCAGCATCCACGGCAGCACGTCGTCACCCGTCACCACGGCCACGCGCAGCCGGGCCAGTCCCAGTTCACGCGCGACCTGCAGCACGGCCTGACCGGCAGCCAGCGGATGGGCCGCACCCATATTGGTGATGATGCTGACGCCCTGCTTCACGCAGGCGGGCAGCACGGCGCGCATGCGTTCGCACAGCAGCGTGTCATAGCCCTGTGCCGGGTCGCGGCTGCGGCGCAGTTGCGCCAGCGCGATGGTGCGTTCGGCCAGGCATTCAAACACCAGCGCATCCAGCTCGCCGCGCTCGGCCAGGTCCTGCGCCGGGTCGATACGGTCGCCAGCGTAACCGGCGCCTGATCCGATGCG
This sequence comes from Polaromonas sp., assembly GCA_031423655.1. Lineage (GTDB taxonomy): Bacteria > Pseudomonadota > Gammaproteobacteria > Burkholderiales > Burkholderiaceae_C > Polaromonas. The sequence goes on along the minus strand of JANPFZ010000434.1, from coordinate 48 downwards.
GAAGGGTTTCATGAAATGCCCGGTCGCGTGTCGGCCATCAGGCTTGGG
>JANPFZ010000433.1:0-6663 GCA_031423655.1 Polaromonas sp. | reverse complement strand
CGGCATAGGCATCACGCCGATCAAGGCCATGGCCCACACGCTGACCGCCCAGGGGCAATCTTTCGAACTGCACTGCTGTGCGCGCACGGTGCGCAACGTCGCCTTTGCCGCCGAGCTGCGGGCCCTGGTGCCGCCAGACAGGTTGCACTTCCATTTCGACAACGGCGTGCCCGGGCAGGGGCTGAACATCACCAGCCTGCTGAAGCAACAACCGGCTGGCGCCCACCTGTACTACTGCGGCCCAGGCGGCTTCATGAAAGCCTGCGACCAGGCCAGCACACACTGGGCGCCGGGCAGCGTGCACTTCGAACACTTCAAGCCACCTGAGCCTGCCGCCAAGGCCACCCCGGATGCGAGCTTTGAAGTGCGGCTGGCCCGGCGTGGCATCACGGTGCCGGTATTGCCCGATCAAACCATCGTCCGGGCCATCGAACTCGCCGGCTTTCGGGTGCCCACCTCCTGCCTGTCGGGATTGTGTGGCTCGTGCAAAGTCGACTACCTCGAAGGCGAGGTGGAACACAACGACTACATCCTCAGCGACGAAGAAAAAACCCACTGTCTTACGGTCTGCGTTTCGCGTGCTCGCAGCCCGCTCCTTGTGCTCGACCTCTAAAACATCAACCCCCCATCCTCTCTGGAGAACACCATGCTCGACAAAGTCAAAAACATCTCGATCTACCAACCCACCCAACCGGGCCTGATCTACCCCGAGATCCCGGAATTCGACAACTTCGAGGCGGAACGCCTGCACCGCAAGCAGCGGCTGGTTGCCGCGTGCCGCGCGTTTGCACTGGAAGGCCTGGACTACGGGTTTGCAGGTCACCTGACCATCCGCGATCCTGAGAAGCCAGAGTTGTACTGGACCAACCCGATGTGTGTGCATTTTGCCCAGGTCAAGGTGTCAAACCTTATCCTCGCAGACCACAAAGGCCGCGTCGTCGAGGGCAGTCATGCCCTCAACCGCGCCGGGTTCGTGCTGCATGCGGCGGTGCATGAGGCGCACCCCGACATTATTGCGATGTGCCATGCCCACACGGTTTACGGTACCGCCTTCGCTGCGCTGGGGCGTCCACTGGACCCCATTTCGCAGGATGCCGCGGCCTTCTTCGAAGATCACGTGGTGATCAAGGACGAAGCAGGCCAGGTCGCTGTCGAAGAGAGTGCAGGCCTGGCCGTTTGCGACTGGTTCAAGGGCGTGAAGGCAGCCATCCACCAAAACCATGGCCTGCTCACTGCCAGCCGCCACAGCATCGAGGCCGCAGCCTTCTGGTTCATCGCCCTTGAGCGTTGCTGCCGCCAACAATTGATGGTGGAGGCCACCGGGCACAAGCCTGTCCTGGTGACCCCGGAGCGTTCGCGCTACAGCCGCGAACACGTGGGGTCGGAGTACATCGGCTGGTTGCACTTCCAGCCCATCTATGAGCACCTGGTAATCTCCCAGCCGGACATGTTCAACTAAACACACAAGCGGCCCTGCCGGGAGCCGGCGTGATACGAATGGACAAAGCCACTCGGTCATTTCAACTGGACTACGGGCCGCCCGCTACCTTCATAAAGCGTCCCCGCTTGTGGCGTCTAACGACAGGTTTGCTGCCAACGGCCAGCGCTGCAGCGGTGATTGCGTGGATATCGGGATTACCCAGCTGGGGGGCTGCACCCCTGATTGTCGGGCGGCACCAGCTGAAACTTCGGTATGTGACGACCGGAATATGGGGCAATGTGAGGCCTTGATGGCATACCTGCCCACCAGCGTGGTAACACCCGATTGGCTGGCTACAGTACCTACTGACCACCGCGCCCGCAGGCCAACAATGCTTGAGGTGGGTCCGGGATCGCCGTAGCCTCCTGCAATCCCTGCCCGGTTCCCACAACAACATGGACAGACGCCGGCCATTGTGGAGGGAGGAAATGTTTGAGCCAATCAACGTTATTGCTGGCCTCACTCAGATTTTGTACTCTGTACACAGTCTTCAAAATACAATGTACACATGCGTCTGCAACTCGAAAATCTTCCCACCCGTAGCGACTTCGTCGAGACGGTCTACAACGTGCTGGTCGATGCCATCACCGATGGCTCCCTCGCTCCCGGTGAACGAATCACACAAGAGGAGATTGCGGAGCAGTTGCATGTGTCTCGCTCACCGGTATTGCAAGCGCTGCGCCTGCTGAAGAAAGATGGCCTCATCGAGGACGCGCCTGGCCGAGGTGTGCAGGTCGCGCCGCTGGACCCGGAGGGGGTAGGCCGTCTTTATGAGGTCCGGGGTGCGCTCGATGCATTGGCAGCACGCTTGGCGGCTCAGGCACGCGTCATCATCGATCCGACACTGATCGAACAGGGGCGTCTGATCTCGAAAACCGGCGACCTAAAGCGCATCATCGACGCTGATATGGCCTTCCATTACGCCATCTACGCTGCCTCGGGCAACGCGCTGATTGCGGATAATGCCAACCGTTACTGGGTACATCTGCGGCGCGTCATGGGTGCAGTTCACCGCTGGTCCAGCCAACGCTCAGCCATTTGGGACGAGCATCAGGCAATTGCCGAGGCGATAGGCCAAGGCGACGCAGGCCAGGCGGTGTTTCTGACGGAGCAGCACATCACGCGCGCCAAAGTGAATCTCGTGAACCTGCTTAAGGACAAGTTGGCGCGCGATTTGGCAGACGGCTCAAACGAAAGCAGGACACGCCGCGCCCGACAGGAAGGCGGCAGCAGCTACGGGGCGCAAACTGCGTGGCATGCAAAGGGCTGATACCCTGACCCGACATGGATTCGATTACATCGGGTGTTTTACAACCGAACCCGCCGCGACAGTGACTTGGGCTGCCTTAGACCCGAAGCGTTTGAATGCGCTTCGGCTTGAAGTTGGGATTTTTCAAGCAGACCGGGCGCAGTTCAAGGTTCAAAAGGGTTCTGTCGCATTCTCGATGTCTCAGGTAGCAGCACAGTCGCACTCTCGTTGCCACCGTGCTCGTCATGCGGGTGTGCATCAGCGGCAGCGAGCGCATAGCCGCCCTTCTCGCGATGAATTGACCTGGTCGTCCCGTCCGGCAACATATCCTCCAGGAACTCTTCACCCTCCAGGACCAGGGTGACGGTCAAGGCGACATAACGGTCCCGCCTGCAGTGACCACTCTTGCCATATCGGCGCAGCATATCCAGACTCCCGCCTGGCAAGAGAGCTAGATGTAGTACTGCTCGGCTATACGCCAAATCTTTTCAGGGTGAGCTTGGTCTGTCCTGCGCCTTTCGAAGGGTCGAAGCCTTGTCCTCGTGCGACCAGCCCCTTCAATAGGTCCAGAGCGATTTCCCCCGCGACCCTGTCGACCTGACCCCATGTTTTGCCCTGATTGCTGCCGGGCACAGTGTGGCGAGCTCACTCGCCACCGAAGCAATCTCGACGATGTTATTTACGAGCCTTTTTCTTCTTCAGTGGTGCGACAGTGCCCGGAAGCAGCGCCTCGGTCCAGGCCTTTGACATTTGCCTGGTATTTTTAGCCGTTTCGCGTTTTACAGCGGCCGTTGCCTGCGCTCTGGCCGACCCCGCGATCTTGTTGGCGCCGCTGAGGAAGAGGCTCATAAAGGGATTTTTCATGGCGTGGACCTTTTGGAGTTAGCGAGTGAATGATTCAACCTTGAAACAGCAGAGGTCAGCCTCGCTCTCACGCAAGGGCCAGTGGGGCCACGGCGCTCCGCGTTGCCGAGCCCGCCGTCTCCGTCACTCGCGGCACGAGCGCGTTCAAAGGCTGTTTCAAGGTTCGCTTAAAAGTTTGAATTATTCGCAGTGTCATCCGTGGCCAGATGTCAGTCATGACGCCGTTCTGGGGCGTCTAAAGTCTGTTATTCCTCTGAAGCAACACTGGGGGCTTGGCGGTCACCGGGTACGGTGGAATCTGGGGGGTCTTGCAACCAACCAAATCGACGCCTAATTTCTGGCCATGGCAACACCCTTGCGACTCAAATTCCCCGGCGCGGACACAGGCGCGAGCGGCGGTGGCTGATCTCGCAGTCTGACAGTAAGCCGCAGGCATTGCTGCTTACGTTGTTGGGCCGCAAGCTTTCGCTGATGCGGAAACACCGAGCAGTTTACGGGTATTGGCTCGATCAAGCGCGCTAGAAAAATCCGCGCTTACCTAGGTGTAGTTGGCCAACAGTACTTATTGCCATGCCGAAACACGACCATCCGGTAGCCAGCTCAAACCGCCATGTGCCGCGCAGACCAGCGCCTGGCCAGCCTTGGTATCACCAGCACCGCTACCACGACCACAATCAATATCAACGAGACCGGCCGCTGCACAAACACCATCGCGCTGCCCTCGCCAATCGACATTGCGTTGCGCAGCTGCGCTTCGGCCAGCGGGCCGAGGATCATGCCGACGATGACCGGTGCGGTTGGAAAGTCAAAGCGGCGCATCAGCACGCCGAGCACGCCAATCGCATACAGCAAAAACAAATCAAACGCGCTTTGGCGCATGCCGTAAACACCGACCGTGGCAAAAATCAGAATGCCGGCGTAGAGGTAAGGCTTGGGAATCTTCAACAGCTTGACCCACAAACCCACCAGCGGCAAATTGAGCACCAGCAGCATCACGTTGCCGATGTAAAGCGATGCAATCAAAGCCCACACCAGCGCCGACGAATTGGTAAACAGCTGCGGCCCCGGCTGGATGCCGTAGTTCTGGAAGGCGCCCAGCAGAATCGCGGTGGTGTTTGACGTGGGAATGCCGAGCGTCAGCAACGGGATCATGGCGGCAGTCACGGTGGCGTTGTTGGCGGCCTCCGGTCCGGCCACGCCTTCAATCGCGCCTTGAGTACCGAACTCTTTGCGGTCGGCGTCTTTGGCCAGTTTTTTCTCGGTGGCATAGCTCAGGAAGGTCGGAATTTCGGTGCCACCTGCGGGAATGCAACCGAAGGGCACGCCGATGGCCGTGCCGCGCAGCCAGGCGGGAATCGAGCGCCGCCAGTCGCGCCCGGTCATGTGAACCTTGCTCATTTTGTTTTGCGAATCGCTCACGCGGCCTTCGTACAGCACGGCGTACAGCGCCTCGGCGACGGCAAAAAGCCCAACCGCAACCAGCACGATCTCGATGCCGTCCAGCAGTTCGGGCACGCCGCCGGTGTAGCGCGCCTGCGCAGAAATCTGGTCCAGCCCGACCAGCCCGGCGGCCAGGCCAATGAACAGCGCGGTCATGCCGCGCAGCGTGCTTTTGCCAAGCACCGCGCTGACGGTGGTGAAGGCCAGCAGCATCAGCATGAAGTATTCGGGCGGCCCGAGTTTGACCGCCTGCTCGGCGACGATGGGAGCAAACAAGGTCACGATCACGGTGGCAATCGTGCCGGCGACAAACGAGCCGATGGCCGCCGTGGCCAGTGCAGCACCGGCGCGCCCGCTCTTGGCCATCTTGTTGCCTTCCATAGCCGTGACCATGCTGGCCGTTTCCCCCGGCGTGTTGAGCAAAATCGACGTCGTCGAGCCACCGTACATGGCGCCGTAATAGATGCCGGCAAAAAAGATCATCGATGCCGTGGCTTCGACCTTGACGGTAATCGGGAGCAGCATCGCGACGGCGACGGCGGGGCCAATTCCGGGCAGCACACCCACGGCGGTGCCGAGTGCGCAACCGACAAAACACCAGAGCAGATTGACGGGCGTGGCAGCAGTGGCAAAACCCTGCAGCAGCTGATTGAAGATGTCCATTTACAGCCACCCTGTGGTTGTGAGGCCGGGCAAATTGATCGCCAGAAATTTGGTGAAGGCCCAGTAGACCGGCGCAGAAATCGCCAGACCGATAAAGATGTCTTTGACCCAGGTCACCGGACGGCGATCTGACTGGCCCGAAGCATCGCGCAGGCCCTGCACGGCCAGCACAAAGCAGAGCGTGCAACTCAAGATGAAACCGATGGTGGTGATCAGCGCAGCGTTGACCAGCAGCCCAGCAGACACCCAGAAAAAACCGGGCCAGTGGGCCGGAAAACTGTCGCCCACATCATCCATGGCCCGAAAGCCGCCGCTACGGGATTCCCAAATGATGAAGGCGCCGCAAACTGTCAGCGCCACGGCAACCAGCCACGGCAAAAAATTGGGCCCGACGCCGCCGTAACCTGCTGCCGAGGGAATACTGACCGCGCCGGCTGCGAGACCGAAGCCAATCAGCAGCACGCCCGCGCCGACCAGGGTCTGAAGGTTGTGGGAACTCTGCGGTTTCATGTACTTGCCTTGTCGGAGCTTGAGGACGCGTCCAGAAAGTCAGCTTTTCTCAGCTTTTCGGGATGAAGTGCCAGGCGCACGGAGCGCAGGACACCGGAATGCACTTCGGTGCATGAGGATTCCGAGCACTGCCGAATTCCACGAGTTCGCTAACGCTCATGACGCAATTCGCCCGCAAAATGGATTTATGGATACGTCCTAGACCATGCCCGACTTCACCATCGTGGCGCGCAGGCTGGCAAAGTCATCATCGACAAACTTGTCGAAGGCCGGGCCAGTCAGCACGGCAGGCGTCCAGTTGTTTTTCTCGGAAGCGTCCATCCACGATTTTGATTTGACGGCTTTCAAAATCATGTCGGTCAGCGCCTTGCGCTGCTCGGCAGAAATACCGGGCGCGCCATACACGCCGCGCCAGTTGCCGATCACGACATTGACCCCCTGCTCTTTCAGCGTCGGT
>JANPFZ010000432.1:0-11204 GCA_031423655.1 Polaromonas sp. | reverse complement strand
GCCATCTTGCCGTTGATCTTGAACTGGTGCATGTAGAGCTTTTCGCCCAGCAGCTCTTCCACCGGTTCGATCATGCGCGGGTGCCTGCCGAGTTTGGCGAAAGGCTCGCTGTACAGGTGCGCCGCAAAATTGGTGCGGACGGCATCTTTTCCTTTTTCGCGCACGTTGTAGTCTTCACGCCGCTCGTAAAGCTCGGGTACGGCATCGTTCAGGTTTTGGGTTTCTTCCGGTGTGAACCGGCCAGGGAAAAACAGATAGCCGTCGCGGGCAAACTGTGCGTGTTGTTCGGGTGTGAGCTTCATGGGGTTTCCTTAAGGTTGACGCATTAACTTTGGTGCTTCAATGCGCTGGTTAGCAGACTGACCAGGTTGCGGCCAGCGTCTTCTCCGTGTTGCCGGGTCAGGGCTTCAGCGGCGTTTTCATCACCCTTGCCAATAGCTTTGGCAATAGCAGCATGTTCATCCCAAATGGATTCGCGCATGGTCGAGCAGCTTGCGATAAACCTGGTCGACCAGGTCGGGTGCGAATTTTATTTTGATCAATTGGACAGGCATTTTGTACTCTGTATACAGAATACGTCGAACCAAATTATTCAGAATCAGGGTTTACCCGCACAGCTAAACGCATCATTGACTGTGCCAAGATGCAAGCGCTAATCTTGCCCACTTTTCAGGAGCCCCCATGACGCAACCCGATCCCGCCTGGCTGGACCGCATGTACAACAACCGGGCGTTGGTGCCCGCGCATGAGACGCATTTCAGCCGCTGGCGTGAAACATCCGCGCAGGCCCGGGCCTCGCAGTCCTGTACCCTGGACATCGCGTTTGGCACGGGCAACGGTGAAACGCTGGATGTTTTTCCGGCCGCCGAGCCGCGTGCGCCCGTGGTGGTGTTCATTCATGGCGGCTACTGGCGCTCGCTTGACAAGTCTGACCACTCCTTCGTCGCACCCGCGTTCACCAGCGAAGGCGCCTGCGTGGTGATTCCCAACTACGACCTGTGCCCGGCGGTGACGATTCCTGAAATCGTCATGCAGACCGTGCGCGCTCTCGCCTGGACCTATCGCAACGTGGCCCGCTTTGGCGGTGACCCGAACCGCATCACGGTTATCGGGCATTCGGCGGGCGGGCATCTGGCCGCGATGATGCTGGCCTGCCAATGGGCTGCCCATGACAACGATGTGCCACTGGACCTGGTGAAAAATGCCATGTCGATTTCCGGCCTGTATGAGCTGGATTCGGTGATGCAAACGCCTTTTCTGAAGGACTCGCTGCGGCTCACTTCCGCGCAAGTTTTGCGCGCCAGCCCGGCCTGGATGCCTGCGCCGAAACGTGGCTACCTGTATGCGCTGGCCGGTGCCGAAGAAAGCGAGGAATTTTTGCGCCACAACGCGCTGATCCAGCAGACCTGGGGCGAAAAAACGGTGCCTGTGCGCGAAGCGCTTTTGGGCCTAAACCACTTCAGCATTGTGGAAGCGCTGGTACAACCGGGGCATCGTTTGAACGATCTGGCGCTGCGGCTGATCGCTCAAACGTAAAACGGGTGACTGGCAGATGCGGCGCTACATCAGCAGATGCTCGCCCGCGTTGTCGCCGCCCAGCGTCACGTAGTTGACCTTGCGAATGTCCATCAGCTTCTTGCCACCGGCATAACTGATGGAGCTTTGAATGTCTTCTTCCATTTCACGCAGCGTCGCTTCCAGCGTGCCTTTGACCGGCTCCAGAATGCGTTTGCCTTCGACGTGCTTGTACTCGCCTTTGTTGAAGTCCGAGGCGCTGCCGTAGTATTCCTTGAAGAGCTTGCCATCGACCTCAACAGTCGCGCCAGGGCTTTCTTCCAGGCCGGCCAGCATCGAGCCAATCATCACCATCGTCGCGCCGAAGCGCACTGATTTCGCAATGTCGCCATGCTCCCGAATGCCGCCATCGGCAATGATCGGTTTGGTCGCGACACGCGCACACCACTTCAAAGCCGACAGCTGCCAGCCGCCGGTGCCGAATCCGGTTTTTGATTTGGTGATGCACACCTTGCCGGGGCCGACGCCGACCTTGGTCGCATCGGCACCCCAGTTTTCCAGATCGATCACCGCCTCGGGCGTCGCCACATTGCCGGCAATCACAAAAGACGCGGGAAGCCTGGCCTTCAAGTAAGCAATCATCTTTTGCACCGTATCGGCATGGCCGTGCGCAATGTCAATGGTGATGTATTCCGGCGCCAGCCCCAGCGCGGCCAGCTGGTCCACGGTGTCGTAGTCGGGCGCTTTCACGCCGAGCGATATCGAGGCGTAAAGGCCCTGGCTCTTCATTCGCTGCACAAACTCGACGTTGTTGAAATGGAAACGGTGCATCACGTAGAAGTAGCCGTATCTAGCCATCCAGATGCATATCTCTTCGTTGACCACCGTCTTCATGTTCGCCGGCACCACCGGTAGCCTGAAACTGCGGCCGCCGAGCTCGACGCTGGCGTCGCATTCGGCGCGGCTTTCCACCCGGCACTTGCGCGGCAGCAGCAAAATATTGTCGTAGTCGAAGATTTCCATGATGCAAGCGTCCCAATGAACTGTGGATGAACAGAAGGCACTTGGGACTGCACCGGCTCGTCATCGGGCAGATGAACGCCCCAACGAAAAACCGGGCGCAATTGCCTGGGCCCGGTGTCTGATTTTAGACGCTCTGCCGCGCCGCCCTCATCGGTATGGGCTTGTAGCCCGGCGCGCATCAGCTGCCGCTCAGCGTTCGCTTGAACACGAACCCATACACGACCAGATTAAAAACAAGCACGCCGACGCCCAGCCAGATCTGAATCGTCCGCGTCAGGCCTTCCGGGTAGATGGCGGCGAGCACGTAGTGTTCGATGAAATCACCGTCGTAGACGCTTTGCCCGGCTGCAGCGCGCAGGTTTTGCTCCAGCGGCGTCAGCGGGCAGGTCCAGCCCATGATGACGACGGCAGCCGCCCAGGCCACCGTCGGCAGGTGTACCCACATCCAGCCGCCGTGGTGCAATGCCAGCAGCCCGCCAAAGACTGCAAAGACGATGAATGCCGCATGCACCAACACCAGCGCGTCAGCGAGGATTCTGTAGCCGATCATGGGCATACCGTGTTCAGGGCTTCGCGGCCACGCACAGCGACTCCGCAGCGGCCACAAGCCTCCCGTTCTCATCTTCAACCCAGCCGATCACACGCAGACGGCTGGCGTCCACGCCCTGCGCAATGCGCATCGAACGCTGGTCGAAAAAGCGAAGTTGCTCTGTTTTTGATAGCTGCTGGCGCAGGTTCCATTGGGTCTGGAACAGGTTTCGGACAAGATTTCTGGCGACGGGCGAGCCTTCGGTGCCGGCTGGCAAGGTCTCAACCAGCGCCAGCCACGCGGTCCAGTTCTGCCCGCGTGCGGAAGCGGGAATTGGCTTGAGCTCGATCGATGCACCCAGATAGTCGACCAGCGGAAGGCCGTGGGCGACGCGCAAGGTCGTGCCTTTCATGCCGCGCACCGCTTGGGCCTGCGAATTGCTGGCGACCGGCGGCTGTTTTTTCAGCGACTCCAGCCGGGTCAGTGCGTCACGGGTGGCGATGGCCGACATCGGCGCGTCATCGCCCTGGCTGCCCGGGGTGATCCAATCCAGCGCCAACTGGTCCTTCGTGGCTTTCGGCGTGGCCGAATCTTTCCAGCAGCTGTCGCAATCGGCATTGATGAAGCGCTCCAGCAGCTGCGTGGGCTTCGGCTGGCCATCGCTGGCGCAAAACGACTGGGCATGAACTTTACCCGGCGAGGCCAGCAAAGCCAGCATCACAACAGCAAGTAACAGGGCGAAGTTTCGGGCGTACAGCCAATGGCGATTCATCTGGGCTTTCTACAATGGGGGCATGTCTCTAGATGTCGCGTCAAACTCCCCCCTCTTGCAAAATCTTAATCCAGAGCAGCTTGCGGCGGTGACGCTGCCGGCAACCCATGCGCTGATTTTGGCCGGTGCCGGTTCCGGCAAAACCCGGGTGCTCACCACCCGCATTGCCTGGCTGCTGCAAACCGGCCAGGTGGCTTCTAGCGGCATTTTGGCGGTGACCTTCACCAACAAGGCGGCCAGGGAAATGCTGGTGCGATTGTCCAGCATGCTTCCGGTGAATGTACGTGGCATGTGGATAGGCACTTTTCACGGACTGTGCAACCGGTTTTTGCGTGCGCATTACAAGCTGGCCAACCTGCCATCTACGTTTCAGATTCTCGACACGCAAGACCAACTTTCTAGCATTAAACGCCTGTGCAAACAGTTCAACGTTGACGACGAACGTTTTCCACCCAAGCAGTTGATGTACTTCATCGCTGGCTGCAAGGAAGACGGGCAGCGCGCCAAAGATGTTCCGGTGCGCGACGAGGAAGCGCGCAAGAAGGTCGAGATCTATGCGTTGTATGAAGAGCAGTGCCAGCGCGAGGGCGTGGTTGATTTTGGCGAGCTGATGCTGCGCAGCTACGAGCTGCTTCGAGACCATGCTTCGGTACGCGAACATTACCAGCGGCGTTTCCGGCACATCCTGATCGACGAATTCCAGGACACCAACAAGCTGCAGTACGCCTGGATCAAAATGCTGGCCGGGCAGGGCGCGGATGCTGCCCTGGGCGAGCAGGCCATACCTCAATTAGCCGGTGGGTCGGTGATCGCCGTGGGCGACGACGACCAGAGTATCTACGCGTTTCGCGGCGCCCGCGTCGGCAACATGGCCGATTTTGTGCGCGAATTTCATGTCACGCACCAGATCAAGTTGGAGCGCAACTACCGCAGCTTCGGCAATATTCTCGATTCAGCCAATGCGCTGATCGGCCACAACAGCAAGCGCCTGGGCAAAAACCTGCGCACCGAGGCCGGCCCCGGCGAGCCGGTGCGCGTGTATGAGTCGACCAGTGATTTTGCCGAGGCGCAGTGGTTCGTCGACGAAGTCAAACAACTGGTGCGTGACGGCACCGAGCGCAAGGAGATCGCGTTGCTCTACCGCAGCAACGCGCAAAGCCGGGTGATGGAAACCGCGCTGTTCAACGCTGGCGTGCCCTACCGTGTTTATGGCGGTCTGCGATTTTTCGAGCGCGCCGAAATCAAGCACGCACTGGCGTATCTTCGCCTGCTTGAGAACCCGAACGACGACACCAGCTTCATGCGCGTCGTGAACTTTCCGCCGCGCGGCATCGGCGCGCGCAGCATCGAGCAGCTGCAGGACATCGCGCGCTCTTCGGGCTGCTCGCTCAGCGATGCGGTCAGTGCCGTGCCGGGAAAGGCCGGCGCGAATCTCGGTGCCTTCGTCGCCAAACTTGACGTGCTGCGCGAACAGACCTCCGGCCTGACGCTGCGTGAAATTATCGAGCTGGTACTGCAACACAGCGGACTGGAAGAACACTACAAAACCGAGAAAGAAGGCCAGGACCGGCTGGAAAATCTGGCCGAGCTGGTCAATGCGGCCGAGTCCTTCGTCAGCCAGGAAGGCTTTGGCCGCGACGCCGTGGCGCTGCCGGTCGATGAGCTGGGTGAAGCGCAAAATTCTTCGCTTCGCCAGTCCCTGCTACGGCAATCGCCAGCCAGCCAGGGGCTCGATTCAAGTGCTGAGCTACTTGACGAACCCCTACTCGAGTTGCTCGCGCCCAATGCCGACACCGGCGAAACGCTGAGCCCGCTGGTTGCCTTTTTGACGCATGCAGCGCTCGAATCCGGCGACAACCAGGCGCAGGCCGGGCAGGACGCGGTGCAGTTGATGACGGTGCATTCGTCGAAGGGGCTGGAGTTCGATTGCGTCTTCATCACTGGCCTCGAGGAAGGTTTGTTCCCGCATGAAAATTCGATGAGCGACCATGACGGCCTGGAGGAAGAACGCCGCCTGATGTATGTCGCCATCACCCGCGCTAGAGCGCGCCTGTATCTGAGTCATTCGCAGACCCGCATGCTGCACGGCCAGACTCGATATCACCTGAAAAGCCGCTTCTTCGACGAGCTGCCCGAAGCGGCGCTGAAATGGATTACGCCGAAGCACGCCGGCTTCTCATCCGGCCTGGGCGGCGGCGCGGCGCCTTGGGTATCTGCTATGAAATCAGGAGCTGTTGGCGCACGTTCTGATTGGGCTAGCAGCGTATTTTCTTCAAAATCAGGGGCTGCAGAGCGCTTTGCCAACCCGGCGGTGCCGTCGCAGCGCGACGCACCCGCGCATGGCCTGAAAGCCGGCACCAATGTGTTTCATGCCAAGTTTGGCGAAGGTCGCGTGCAGATGCTCGAAGGCAGCGGACAAGATGCGCGGGCGCAGATCAATTTCACCCGGCATGGCGTGAAGTGGCTGGCGCTAAGTGTGGCGAAGTTGACCGTGGTGAGCTAGAGGAAGAACGCTGGCCGCCGCCTCTCGGCTTGACAGGGGTCACGCGGACAGCGCAATTTCGCGTCAACGGTTAGAATAGTAGATTCGGTCACGCTTCAGCATTTTTATCGCTACCTCCGGGCAGGCTACTGCCCCAAGGCATCGTCTTTAAATGCGGCGTTTACCAAAGCCCGGAGCAAAGCCCGGAGCAGAGCCCGAAATCATCGATTTTTTGACAGTACCTTGACAGTGCTTTCAGTGCATTTCCTACACTGAACCCTCTCAGCACTGCTCCAATTTGGTGGCGAGCACTCCTCCCGACAGTACTCCCCCAGTGGCTCAATCTGCCAAGCCCTTTTTTGGACGTGGCCGGTCAAACCGAATACCCGCTGGCTCGTTCGCGAGTCTTGTTTCCTTTTTTTCTGTTTTTTTGCGAGAGCGCCGGGACCGACCAGATGTGTTCCGGCCACATTTTATGAATGTTGATAACACCCAGATAGCCGTAGGCAAGTACCTTGTCTCACCGGCCGCCAGGCAGCACAGCGAAGGCCGTTTCGCGGCTTCGGTTTCTATCCGCTCCGGCCGCGGCAGTGCCACGCACGACCGCGTGATGCGCTTCAGCGGCTTGTTCGAAAGTGCCGCCGCTGCGATACATTACGCCACCGAACATGCATTGGGCTGGATCCAGGAACGCGCACCGCGTGCGTGTACTTGACGCGGCCAGCAGCAATTTTTTAACTCAACCCGACGTATAAATTTTTCCAAATTCCAAGGAGTCAAGTCATGGCAAAAGAAGAACTGATTGAAATGCACGGGCTGGTCGAAGAGGTGCTGCCCGATTCGCGTTTTCGCGTCACCCTCGATAACGGCCACAAACTGGTCGCCTACACCTCCGGCAAGATGCGTAAAAATCACATACGCATTCTGGCCGGTGACCAGGTGTCGCTCGAACTCTCACCCTACGATTTGACCAAAGGCCGGATCACCTTCCGCCACATCGCCGGTCGCGGCCCCGGGCCGGCGCCGCGACAGTCGCATTAGACAGTCGCATTAGACAGTCCAGTTAACCAGACAGCATTGACGGGTTGTCGCCCGTGCGCTGCACAGCGCGACATGACTTGCATTGCTGCGGCCGGTCAACCTCCCCGTAAAGCGGCTTCCATTTTTTTGGCGGCCGCTTTTTTGTAGGCGCAGTGACCACAGTGTCATGAGCGCACTCACTAGCCTGAAATGTGCAGAGTCACAAGGCAAATGGGTTTCCGTCCTACCTGTGCTCGGGGTTGGGCGCACTGGCCTTATCGCCTTCAATTCGCTATCTTGAATTCACGCAAGCTTGGTGGCCGCGCTGAACCCGAAAACTAGCCAGTAAACAAGCCGCCAGTAAACAAGCCGCCTGACTCACTAAACGCTCCCAGTACACGCCATGTCGTTCGATATTCGATGGGTGACTTTGATGCTTTCGAGGCTTGAGGCTTGCGTCACAAGCCGTATTGCTGCGGCGTATTCCATCAATCTGACCAAACAGTGGCGCCGGTCCCCCGGCCAGCGCTTGCGTTCGTCTTTATTGCGGAGGCCTTCCTCATGAACCATTCCCCACTGATCAGCGCGCAGCTCAATGAAGCTCTGCGTTCGTACGCCTTGACGGTCGAAGAAGCAGGTCCTGGCGAATTTAAATGGCGAATTCTTGAAGATCACGGCCCTCGATTTGCTTTCGAATCCGTGCGTTGCTCCGACGTGACCTTCGCCGCCTATGACGTTGCCCTGGCAACCGGCTATGGCGAGTTGCAACGTCTGATCGGACCCGACTTGCAGTTTGGTCCGCGACGCGAGCCACAAGCGGTCAAGCGCCAGGTCAAGCTCGTCCTGTCGGCTGCAACGTAGCATCTTGTGACCTGACCTGTCCTACAGACGCTCTGGCCGCAAACCGACGCTGCGCATTTTTCTCCACTCCTAAGGTGAAACCAGCTGACAGACCCGTCAGCCTGTCCCTAAACCGTTTGCCCTTATCGGCAACACTCAAGGAGTTTTGACATGAAAGCATCTAAAACATTGGCGTCACTGTTGGCCGCTGCGGCGGTAGCCGGCTCAATTGGTCTGGCCTATGCGCAGACAACGACAACCGATACCACGACGCCATCAGCCACCCCGACAGCGCCCGCGACAATGGGAAATCAGGGCGCCACGACAAGCACTCCAGGCGCCATGCCAACGACGACAGAGCCCGCGGCCGGTATGCAGGCTGAGCGTCCGGCCCAGGCCGACCGTAACTAGGCTTTAGCTGCGACGCACGTCCGCAGTTCCACCCATGAAAGCCGACCCCGCCAATTCAGGATCAGTCCCAGGCTCTGACTGGATTGACGGGGTCAAGCAGGGTGTGCTGATGGGGGTCGCGTTGGCGGCCTTGATGTTGCCGCCCGGCTTACCTTTTTCCCAGGCGATGCTGCGCGGTGACACAAGTGCCAACGAACAAACACTCAACAAACAAACACTCCAACTGCAACGCGCCGATTTTCGCAGTGAATCAGCATCCGGCGATGCGCGGCGCCTGGCCGATTGGGTTGTCGCATCCGGAGACAACCAGCGGCAGTTTTTTCTGGTGATAGACAAGAGAAACACCCACATTTTCGTTTTTAACGCCGACGGCACCCTGCGCGGCGCAACGCCTGTGCTGATCGGCGCTGCCGTTGGCGATGATTCGATCAAGGGAATCGGCAATCGGCCTATCGCGCTGGTAGAGCCTCACGAGCGGACCACACCGGCGGGTCGCTTCCAGGGCGAGCGGGGGCGTAACGCCAGCGGTGAGGACGTTGTGTGGGTTGACTACGATGCGGCGGTCTCCATGCACCGCGTGCGCACCAACGAACCGAAGGAACGCCGACTGGAACGGCTGGCCTCACCCCAAACCGATGACAACCGCATTTCCTACGGCTGCATCAACGTGCCAGTCGATTTTTACGAAGGCATGCTCAAGCCAGCTTTTGCGGCCAGCAATGGTGTGGTGTATGTGCTGCCTGAAATAAAGACGCTGGACGAGGTTTTCACCTCTTTACCCCGGTCGGACCAGATTCAGGTCAGCGCCCAGAGACATCACCACTAGCAGATCTACGCCGCCTACTACTGGAGCCGGGATCGCCCTCGGGTCACGACTGATTGCGAAATGGAATGCCTTGGTTTTCGAATGGCCGGTTGCCGACGCTATGCTAGTTGTAGCAGATAACGCTGCTATTAACTGGGCTAGAGGCTTTATTCTTCTAAACTCAGGGTGAGATTCGATGCACATTGCAAAGATGACCAGATAGTCCAGGCCCTTCAGTGGGATCAGTTATTTCTTACGCATCAAAAGCATAGATGCCCTCAGTGGCCTGGGCCGTGATGGGCGAAATTAAAGCTTCGTTAATTTCCGTTCCTCGTTCGCATCCCTTATTCGCATCCCTTATTCGCTTTACTTTGAGGAGAATCGTATGCCCATCATTGCGTGGTTACTTGGCGTTCCGATTAGCGTCATATTGATCCTTATGCTGTTTGGCGTCTTTTAGATCCGATACCGTGAGACCCTGATTTACAAAGCTCGCGATGTGCGGGCCTGCAGTCGGCGCAATTCCCACCAGGCCGGAAACAGAGCCTTCACCTCGCTGCGCGTGAAACGGTCGTCGATGAGATAGACCACACCCCGGTCAGACGTGGTGCGAATGACGCGGCCGGCCGCCTGCACCACCTTTTGAATACCGGGGTACAAATACGCGTAGTCATAGCCGCGCGCCGGGCCAAAGCTCGCCGTCATTCGCGCTTTGATCTGCTCGTTCACCGGGTTGAGCTGCGGCAAACCCAGCGTGGCAATAAAGGCGCCGATCAAACGCTGGCCGGGCAGGTCAATGCCTTCGGCAAAAGAGCCACCCAGCACAGCAAAGCCAATTCCGCTGCTTCCGTCAGTAAAGCGCGCCAGAAACGCATCGCGCCCCGGCTCGTCCATGCGCGGCGTCTGCTGCCATGCCGGAATGCGCGGATATAGCGCTTGAAAAAATGCAGCAAGCTTTTGCAGGTAGTCGTAGCTGCTGACAAATGCCAGATAGTTGCCGGGCGCTTGTTCGTATTGCCGCGCCATCAGGGCCGCGATGGGCGCCAGCGAATCGTCGCGATGCTGCCAGCGGGTTGACACGTCACTGACCACTTCGACGCGCAGTTGTTTGGCCATGAAGGGTGACTGCACATCAACCCAGGCAGTGCTGACGGGCAGGCCCAGCGTGTCGGTGTAAAACTGACGCGGGCTCAGCGTGGCCGAGAACAGCGCCACCGACTGTGCCGCCGAAAAACGCGGGCTCAGGAAAGGTGCCGGCACGACGTTGCGTATGCACAGCGTAGCTCCACCATCGACACCCTGGCCACGCTGCACGATGGGGGCGGCAACTGCGGCAGATAAGTTTTCAGCCTCGTCATTGAGGCTGATGTCAAACAGCGAGTGCGCACCAAAGCTGTCGGCCATACGCGAAAAATGCAGCGCCTCGAAATAAAAATCCTGCAGCGCCGCATCCATGCGCGTCGGGTTCGCCGCCAAAAAGTCAGTGATGGTGGTAATCACTTGCTGCAGCGTTTTTAGAAAGGGCGCGGGAATCTCTTCGTAGACCTGGTAGCTTAAAACCTGCGGCTGCCGCAGCCCATCAAGGGCCTGATTCAGTCGCGCCAGCACACGCCGCACGGCCGCCGGTGCGGCGCCATGCACCGCCTGCAGTTGCGTCTGCGACAGCGTCGCCGAATACATCTTTCGCGCACGCTCCAGCAGGTTGTGCGCCTCATCGACCAGCACACTCACGCGCCACGCGTTTCCGGTGGCCTGGCTGTGCAGCAGGGCGCTGCTGTCAAAGTAATAGTTGTAGTCGCACACCACC
>JANPFZ010000431.1:0-3158 GCA_031423655.1 Polaromonas sp. | reverse complement strand
CTGCGTCAGGCTCATGCGCGCATGCGGCGGCATCTCGAAGGCGCGCATTTCCAGCAGGCCCAGGCGGCCGGTGGGGCCGTCGGGCGAGTACATCTTGTCGATGCAGAACTCGGCGCGGTGGGTGTTGCCGGTGACGTCGATCAGCAGGTTGCGCATCAGCCGGTCGATCAGCCACGGCGGGCACTTGCCCTCGCATTCGGCGGTGACCCGTTTCAGCTCGGCGAAGGCGATCTCGATCTCGTAGATGGAATCGTTGCGCGCTTCGTCGACCCGTGGCGCCTGGCTGGTCGGCCCGACGAACAGGCCCGAGAACAAGTAGCTCAGCGACGGGTGGTTGTGCCAGTAGGCCACCAGACTGCCCAGCAACTCGGGTTTGCGCAGGAAGGGGCTGTCAGCAGGCGTCGCACCGCCGAGCACAAAGTGGTTGCCACCACCGGTTCCGGTATGCCGGCCATCGGTCATGAATTTTTCAGCAGACAACCGGGTTTCATGCGCGATCTTGTACAGAAACTCGGTGTGCTCGACCAGCTCGCCCCAGTTGTAGGCCGGGTGAATATTGACTTCGATCACGCCAGGGTCGGGTGTGACCTGCAGCATTTTGAGGCGCGGGTCGCGCGGTGGCGGATAGCCTTCGAGCACGATGGAAAGGCCCAGCGTTTGCGCGGTAGCTTCAACGGCGGTTAGCAGTTCGAGGTAGTCTTCCAGCCGCTCCATCGGCGGCATGAAGATGTAGAGCGCGCCCGTTTCACCCCGACTCGATGGACTGTCAGGGTCCGCTTTGGGCCTGGTCGGCGCGTTATCGTCTTTGCGGTCTTTAGGTCCATTCGCGCGTGACGGGTCGCGCACTTCCACGCACAGCGCCGTGCGGGTGAGCCATGCGGCGGATTCAAACGCGTTCGGCGCGCGGTTATTGGCCGGCTCGGCAGCTTGCACCGGCTTGCCAGGTTTTTCGGGAGCGGCCGCTGCGGAAGCACCCGGCGGGCGGAGCTGCAAAACCCGGCTGGCTTCGCTCAGGGCTGCGTTGCCTGTCATGTAGCGTGCCATGTACTGGGCAAAAGCACTGTCGCTGTTGCTGGCAGATTGTGCGGGCGCCGGCGCGGCCACTGGCGCAGCGTGTGCCATGCCGGTGGCGACGTTGTAGCGCGCGGCCAGCGCAGCGGCCTGCGGCAGTTCGTTGCGCGGCGCGAACGGGTCGGCCTCGATCATGTAGGGATAGTCGGTTTTGGACACCCAAGGCACCGAATCCAGCGGCAGCCGGTAGCCCATCGGCGAGTCGCCCGGCATCAGGTACATGCGCTCATCGCGGAAGAACCACGGGCCGGTGGTCCACTTCGGTCCCGACAGCGCCGGCGAAATCCCCGGTCTGTTTTTGGCCTCGGCGGCTTCGCGGGTTTGCAATGGCAGCACATAGCCCACCACCGAATCGAGTCCTTGCATGAAGACGCGGCGCAGGCGCTCGCGCTCCATGGGGTCGTCGAGCTTCGATTCGAACGGGTCCACGTTGACCGGCAAGCGGCGCTCGCGCCACAGGTAGTACCAGGTGTCTTCAAAGCCCGGCGTGATGTAGGTAGTGGCGAGGCCGAGCTTGGTGGCCAGGGTCTGCACGAAATTCTTTGCGTCGGCGCTGGTGTATTGGCACGGCCTGCGTTCGTCGGCAAACAGGGCCGGGTTCTGCCAGACAGGCTGGCCGTCCTTGCGCCAGAAAATGCTCAACGCCCAGCGTGGCAGCTGCTCACCCGGATACCATTTGCCCTGACCGAAATGCAGAAAGCCGCCCTGGCCGTATTCGGCTCGCAGCTTTTGCACCAACTCGGCTGCATAACCGCGTTTGGTCGGACCCAGAGCGTCGATGTTCCATTCGGCAGCGTCGCGGTCAGCCGTGGCGACAAACGTCGGCTCGCCGCCCATTGTCAGCCGCACATCGCCTTTCACCAGGTCCTTGTCGACAGCCTCGCCGAGCGCGAGCACGGCTTTCCACTGGTCTTCGGTGTAGGGGCTGGTGACACGCGGCGACTCAAAAATCCGCTGCACCGCCATGTGGTGCTCAAATACCACTTCGCTTTCGTCCACGCCGCCCTCAATTGGTGCGGCGCTCGAAGGCTCGGGTGTGCAGGCCAGTGGAATATGCCCTTCGCCGGCCATCAGGCCTGAGGTCGGGTCCAGGCCGACCCAGCCGGCGCCGGGCAAAAATACTTCGCACCAGGCGTGCAGGTCGGTGAAGTCGTGTTCAGCGCCACTCGGTCCGTCGATGGATTTGACGTCAGCTTTGAGCTGAATCAGGTAGCCCGATACAAACCGCGCTGCCAGCCCGAGATGCCTGAACAGCTGCACCATCAGCCAGCCAGTGTCGCGGCACGAACCGCAGGCCAGCGCCAGCGTTTCTTCGGGCGTCTGCACACCCGGCTCCATGCGGATCGAATATTTAATGTCTTTTTGCAGGCGCTGGTTCAGGCCGACCAGAAAGTCGATGGTGCGCCTGGGCGTCAGGTCGGTATTGGCGAGGTAGGCCTTGACCAGCGGTGTGGCAGGCTGGGTGACGAGATAGGCGCTAAGTTCGCGCGCCTGGGTTTCGTTGTAGGCAAATGGAAACTTCTCGGCATCCGGCTCAAGGAAAAAATCGAAGGGATTGAACACCGCCATCTCAACCACCAGATCGACCGTGACCTTGAACTCATGCGTAGCCTCGGGAAACACCAGCCGGGCCTGCCAGTTGGCGAATGGGTCTTGCTGCCAGTTGATGAAATGCTTGTCGGGCGCGATGCTCAGCGAATACGACAACACCTGGGTGCGGCTGTGCGGTGCGGGCCGCAGCCGGACGACTTGCGGTCCGAGCTTGACGGGGCGGTCGTAGCGGTAGTGGGTGATGTGACTCAGGGCAACGTGAATGGACAAGGACGCCTCGCGAAAAAAGTAGTTGTCGGCGCCGGGAGTTGAACCCCGGATCTTTGGATTCTTAGCCCGTCGCCTTGACCACTAGCGCTATGAATCGCTAAATTACAGAAACATCAAATTGATAATTCCGATGCAAACCATTCAAGCACTTTAGATTTAGCACAATACCACGATCGTATAATGATAATTTATATTTATTCTCCAGCAAATCAGACTCTTCTCATTCTCCAATGGCCATCAGTTGCAATGGCAATGAGTTTTTCAAG